>CAIQIY010000650.1 GCA_903871975.1 uncultured Chloroflexota bacterium
AGCGTGTCGTGCTGTGCTGCAGCGCGCGCAAGTGCGTCAACGTCGGGTTGCAGCCCGCGCCGCGTACCGAGCAGGCGGCCGGTCGGATGGCCGATGATGTCGACGTAGGGGTGTGCGATGGCGCGCAACAGGCGTCGCGTCGCATCGTCCGTGTCCTGATTCAGATCGCTATGGGGCGAGGCCACCACGATGTCGAGTTGTGCCAGGGTCGCATCATCGAGCCCCAGCGAGCCGTCGGCGAAGATGTCGACCTCGACGCCGTGCAGGATGCGAAACGCTGCACCGGCGGCGGCGTAGCTGGCGTTGAGTGTGGCGATTTCCTGCGCCTGCTGTCGTAACCGTGCAGCATCGAGCCCGTTGATGCCGCGAAACTGTTCGGACCAACTATGGTCGGTGACCGCCATCAACTGATCGCCCCGCGCCTGTGCTGCGGCTGCCATCTCGGCGATACTGCTGCTGCCGTCGCTCCAGGTGGTGTGCAGGTGCAGATCCGCACACATCGCCTCGCCGCTGACGAGCGGTGGCAACCACCCGGCCAGCGCCCAATCGATGACGTCGGCGTCCTCACGCAATTCGTCGGCGATTGAGGGCAGCTCGAGCCATGCATCGAATGTCGCCTCGTCGGGGCATGCGACCAGCGCGCCACGGCGCTCGAGGCGCCCGTCGTCATGGAGCTGATACCCGCGGTGTGCGGCGTACTGCTGCAGGCGTGCGGCATAGGCACGGCTGCCGATGCGCAAGTGCGATGCGCCGCCGACTGCATCGGCTGATGCGACGAACACGGTGGCATGCTGTCGGTTGCACAACTGGAGATCGATTCTGTCGGCCGTCGACCCCGTGATGCCGCTGACCAGCTGTGACTGTTCAAGAACCATGCACAGCTGAGCGACATCGGTTTCCAGCACCAGGAGCTCGATGCCATCGATCAGCGGCTCCGCCCGGCGAATGCTGCCGACGATGACGGGGCGCGCCTGTGGCAATTGCTGTGCGATCTCGTCGATCAGGAGCATCGCATTCTGCCGGGCGTCGTTCAGCAGGCTGCGTACCGGGATCCGCAGCAGCTGGTCGCCAGCCTTGCTGATACGCCTGGAGGTTCCATCACTGAGCCCCGCGATCGTGGCGAGCCGCCCGGTTCGGGCTGCAGCCACCAGATCTGCGACATCGCGGATGCCCAGCGCGGCGAACTGCCTACCCATGTGCATGCGCAGTGACGCTGGCCGCAGCAACACACGCTGGTCGGGTGGGGGGCGTGGCGTGAGCTGGCGCAGGTACTCCGAGATCGTGCCGCCACCGAGCAGCGTGCTGACCTGCTCGACCATCATGGGCCGCAATTCGGCGGCAGCGCCGAGCTCACCGCGGCCGTGACACAGCGACGCAGGCTCGCTCAGACACTCGATCGACCGGGCGGCGGTGCGATACTCCTGAACCTTGAAGCGCACATCGCTCAGGATCTCCAGCATATCACCGATCGCCGCCAGAACATCGGCGATCTCGCGATTACTCAAGGCCATGGGCTGCTTGCTCTCCGGTGCGGGGCTGGCCATCGTGATGTGAGTATAGCATGCCGATGGTGTGTATGCCGGGCAGAATGACGGAACATCGGGCCGCGTCGTCAAGTGGCTCGGACCAGCGCTGCGCCGTACGATGTTGATGGAGGCCCGGAGCGAGCACCCATCGGGCACTCCCGTCGTCTTCATGGTGGTGATTCAGCACAGCGCCGACGCATCAGCGCAGAGCGCATGGTTGGATTCCAGCGACGCCCCCTCGGCTGTGCAATGGTGCAACGATGGTTGCGTGATCCTGACGCGAACACATTTCCTGGCACGTGGGCGCGTACGCACCGCGTCCGGCCTATGCCTCATCGAGGGTAGCAACACAGGCAACGGGTGCGGTGGAGTTGCGCCACTGCCGGATATCGACTATGATTCGACCGGGTGAAGCGGTGAACTGCGCCACGGCGCGCGAGGGCTTACAAGCGTGGCACCGTGCGTCTATATCGGCACCATCCCCGACAGCCCCGCAAGCCGCTCGCGTGCACGCGAGCGGGCGCTGGCGTTCGTCGCAACGATGCAGCAGGCGCGTATCGCCGAGCCAGTCGCCGCCCTGCTCAATCTCACACCGGGATCGGCGCGTGGCGAGGCGGGGATCGATCTGTACATCGGTGCCCAGGCTACGATCGTCGCCATGGTATTGCCCGCCGTCGGGCCAATCGATATTCTCGCTGACGGGCGCTGGGTCGTGCGTGCCGACAATACCACGCTCGACGATGGTGGCCTCTCGCCGCTCGACCGTCTGTCGGTCATGCGCGAGCGCATCGTGCCGCGTCTGACCGGTGTCGACCTTCAGTCCGAGCGCGTTTTTGGTGCTGTCATCTTCGATCCGCAGCTCGACAGCGATTCCAATGTCGGCCTCGACGTAGCCTATAACCGCAATCACCTCAAGGTCTTTGGTTTCGACGAACTCCCGGGGATGTTGAGCATGCTCGACAGCCGCAGCACCCCGCGAGCGAGCGCCGAGGTACACCGGGCGTTCAGTGCCGGATTGGGGGCATGGCTGTGGCATGACGGCAGCACACTGTTGTTCGAGCTGACGCCACCGAGCGCACAACTCGAGATTCTTGACGGTCTCGGCGTCATTCGCCACAGCATTCCGTTGTATGAGGGCGAGACGTTTGTAGGGCGGCGGCTTCATGCCCAGCGATACGAACGGCGGGCCATCCTGCAGGGTGACGATCTCATCTCGAGCGATCATTTTGCCGTGATGTGTGTCGGTGACCGCCTGCTGTTGCGTGACATGAGCAAGAATGGCACGTGGATCCTCGAACCCAACGGCGCGCAACGACGCGTACCCACCAGCGACGTGATGGTCCGCACGGGTGTGACATTGCGCGTCGGCCAGACCCGGTTGCGGATCGCGCCGCCGGCAGCCGATACCCGCTGAGTCGTCGTCGCGCCGCATGGTGATGTCTGGTTCAGCCTCGTGAACGTGCGGCACGGATTGCACTGGCGTTCGACAGCGATACGATCGAGGCGAAGGCGGTATCGTCCATCATCATCGGCGTCTGCGCGCCAGAGCGGCATGTCGAGTCACACCGATGTGTTGGGGCGCACCGTCGGCTGGCGATCTGGTGCGGCACATAATGAAAGGAAAGGACATGGTGTGCGCTACTGGTTGCTCAAGACCGAACCGACACGTTATGCGTATGAGCATCTGGAGGATGATGGGGCGACGGTATGGGATGGTGTGAGCAATGCAGCGGCGTTGCGCCATGTTCGCGAAGTCCAGCCGGGTGACCAGGCGCTGATCTATCACACCGGCGCGGCGCGCTGTGCTGTGGGCATCGCCGAGGTCACCAGTGCTGCGTATCCGGATCCGCATCGTCCAGTCACGCGTGCGCTGGTATTCGATGTGCGACCGCTGCGCCGCCTGCCCCGGCCAGTCACACTGGCGGTGCTCAAGGCCGATGCACACTTCGCCGAACATCCGCTGGTGCGCCAAGCCCGCCTGTCGGTGGTGCCGCTGAGCCCGGATGACTGGGATCACATCGTGCATCTGAGTACTGCC
>CAIQIY010000651.1 GCA_903871975.1 uncultured Chloroflexota bacterium
ACCGGACACGTCCAGCGCTGACACCGGCTCATCGCACACGATCATGCGGGGGTTGAGCGCAAGCGCGCGCGCGATCCCGATGCGCTGGCGCTGCCCGCCCGAGAACGCGTGCGGATAACGCGTCATGTTCTCGGGACGAATGCCGACCTCCTGGAGCAACTCGGCGACCCGATCGTGTAATGCCGAGCCCGACGCCACACGCTGCACCACAAGCGGTTCACCGACGATGTCGCCGACGGTCAGCCGTGGGTTGAGCGAGGAGAAGGGGTCCTGGAAGATGATCTGCATGTTGGGCCGCACGCGGTTGAGCTGGGCGCGATCGAGTTTCGCAACATCGACCTGGCCGAGGTTCGGATCGTTGAACATGACCTCGCCGGCAGTCGGTTCGTGCAGGCGCAACACCGCCCGCCCCGTGGTGCTCTTGCCGCACCCGCTCTCGCCGACCAATCCCAGCGTCTCGCCATGCTTGAGATAGAAATCGATCCCGTCGACGGCTTTGACATAGCCGACCGTTCGCCGCAACATGCCACCCTGAATGGGGAAATGCTTCTTCAGTCCTTTGACCGAGAGCAACAGATCCTGTTCGCTGGTCATCGCATCCCTCACGTGTACAGATGGCAGCGCACGGTATGCGTCTGCGAGCCGGCGACGATGATCTCTTCGGGCATGATGGTGTCGCAGATACCTGGCATGGCGCTTGGGCAACGCTCATGAAATGGGCAGCCAGTGACCTGCGAATAGGGATCTGGCACCGATCCCTGGATGGACTCAAGACGCATCGCGCGGTTGACGCCGAGCCGCGGAATCGAACGGAGCAACATGATCGTGTATGGATGTTTGGGATCGTAGAAGATATCCTCGACGGTAGCCCGCTCGACGATCCGGCCAAGATACATGACCGCGACTTCATCACACATCTGTGCCACCACGCCCAGGTTATGCGTGATGAACATGATGGACGTGCCGATCTCGCGTTGTAACTCACGCATCAAATCGAGAATCTGTGCTTCGGTCGTCACATCGAGCGCTGTCGTTGGTTCGTCGGCGATCAGCAGCGTAGGATTACACGACAGCACCATGGCGATCATGGCACGCTGCCGCATCCCACCCGACAGCTGATGCGGATACGATACCGCAATGCGTTCGGGATTCGGCATGCCGACCTTGCGCAGAATCTCGACGGCACGCTGCTGCGCCTCAGCCTTGTCTTTCGTCTGATGCAGCAGAATGGCTTCCTCAATCTGCGCGCCGACGGTGTAGCAGGGATTGAGCGAAGTCATCGGCTCCTGAAAGATCATGCTGATGTTGTTGCCGCGGATCTCACGCATTTCGGCGCTGTTGCGTTCGTACTGCAACAAGTTCACCGCAGGCTGCTCGGACGACTCGCGGAAGAGCACCTGACCAGCCTCGTAACGACCAGCGGCAGGCGTCAGCTGCATGATCGCCAAGCCCGTCTGGCTCTTGCCACACCCGGACTCGCCGACCACGCCGAGGACCTTGCCACGGGGGATGTTGAACGTCACGCCGTTGAGGGCGCGCACGACGCCGAGTGCGGTATAGAAGTTGAGTCGCAGATCCTCGACCCGGATGACGTCATCTTCGGTGACGATGGCACCCGCGGCGCTGCGCTGCGTTGTCGCGCTGTCGGACATGTCGCTTCCTTGTGTTTCAGCATCGGCTCATGCCGGGCACATCAGAGGCCGACCAACGATCATCATCGAGTGCCACCGGTGCCGTTCAGGCACACCCACGACGCCTAGCCGTAGGGATCCACCGCATCGCGCACACCATCGCCGAGCAAGTTGAACGACAGCACCGCGATCACGAGGCAAGCGACGGGCAACAACAGCCATGGATACGCCACCACCGCCTGAATCGTCTGGGCGTCGCGGAGCAACACCCCCCAACTGACCGCCGGCGGGAGGATCCCCAGGCCCAGGAAGCTCAATGCCGTCTCGAGGCCAATCGCACCGGGGATTGCCAGCATGCCGACCACAATGATGTGACTCATCGCGTTCGGCACCAGATGTCGGGTGATGATGTACCAGTGGGACGCTCCTACCGCGAGCGCGGCGTTGGTGTAATCGAGCGAGGCATAGGCCAGCACTTTGCCGCGCACCTCACGTGCCAGGCCCGTCCAGCCAATCAGCGCGATGATGATGGTGATCAGGAAGAAGCGTACCAGAATGTCGACATCAAGCGGCAACGCTGCCGCCAGCGCCATATAGAGTGGCAGATCGGGAAACGACCGGATCAACTCGATCAGGCGTTGGATCAGGTTGTCGATCGGCCCACCAAAATAGCCCGACGTCGTACCAATCAACGAGCCGATGGTCACTGACAGCACAACACCGACAAATCCGAGGGTCAACGAGACTTGTGAGCCCTTGAGCACGCGCGAGAACAGGTCGCGGCCTTCCTTGTCGGCACCCCAGAGGAACACCTTCTGCGTGACGCCGGGAGGCGTCTCGAGGCCGAAGAGGTGCACATTCATCGGAATGATGGCGAACAGGCGATACTCATGGCCGGTGACGAAGAACCGGATCGGATAGATGATGCTGGGGTCCTCGGTATATTCCCACTTCAGCAATTCCTGGTTGAGTTGCTGCGTGATGCCATACACACCAGGCCCCTGCGGCCCCCACACGATCTTCGTCGGCGCCACAAACGCCGAATTCGAGTCCAGTTCATTGTGGGGATATGGCGCAAGAAAATCACCGAAGATCATCAAGGCATACATGATCAGCAAGACGAAGAGGGCAATCACCGACAGCTTGCTCTGGCGGAACCGGCGCACCATGAGCTTCCATTGTGGAATGGAGCCCACATCTTCGGTCTTCTTCGGCGCACGCGACTGTTTCAGTTGTTCGGCAACCGTTGCCATGACGCACTCCTCAGTCGAGCCGCACGCGCGGATCAACCCACGCGAGCAACAGGTCGGCCAGCAGATTTCCGATCAGCAACAGCGCCGAGAGCATCACCAGAATGGTGCCGGCCAGATACATATCCTGCGAACGCAACGCGTCGAGGTACAGCGGCCCGATCGTCGGCATGCTCAGGATGATTGCGATCAGCGCTTCGCCGACGACCAGCGCCGGAAGCAGCGTTCCGAGCGACATCACCAGCGGGTGGATCGCATTGCGAACCGCATGTTTCCAGATGACGACCGCTTCGGTCAGCCCCTTGGCACGTGCCGTCTGGATGTACTGCATATTGAGCACATCGAGCAAATTCGCCCGCATCACCCGGGTCAGGCCGGCGGTCGCGCCGACTGCCAGCACGATGACGGCGATCCAGATGTGCTGGATGAAGTCGACGACCTTGGCGATGCTCCACGGCGCATCGGCAAACTGGGTCGAGAACAGGCCACCGATCGGCTGATCCCACAGCTGTGATGCGACGATCAGCAACACCAGCGCCAACAGGAATCCCGGGATGGACAATCCGAAGAACTGCGCCAGGGTGATCACGTAGTCGGGCCAGGTATAGCGATGCGTCGCCGAATAGACCCCAATCGGGATCGAGACCAGCCAGGTGAACAGCAGTGCAGTGAGCGACAGGCCGATCGAGATGCCAAGGCGGTTGAAGATTCGCTCGGCGACCGACTGATCGGTCTGGAACGACGTACCGAAGTCACCTTGCAGCGAACGCGAGATCCACTTCCAGTATTGCACCAGAAACGGGTCATCGACACCATAACGCTGACGCAATGCCTCAATCTGCGACTCGGGGAGATTACCTCCCTGTGCGCGCAGGCGTTGCATCTGGACATCCAGGATCGATCCTGGGGGCAGTTGGATGATCCAGAACCCTACGAACGAGACGACGACCAGCAGCACCATCATGTTGACGACGCGTCGCAGGACAAAGTTCAGCATGACATGGCCTTTCGGCTGCTCCGCCGGTACGCGCGCCCGGCAGTGGGAGCACGATCACAGGGCGATGTACGCGATGGGAAACGATACCGCGCTGGCGGAAGCCCGACAGCGCGGTCACGCGTCAGCCCGACACGACCGAAACCGCGCGCGATGCACTCGTCACCGCGCGCTATGGCACATCAGCTATGCGCCGCCGGATCGTCCCAGTACCAGGTCTCGGGGTCATACACCGCCGGCGACGGGATGATCCACGGGTTGACGAAGCCGCCGAGACCTTCGACGAGCAGGTCGTCCTTGGTCGGCACGTTCATCAGGCCCTTCTTGACCAGGATGATGCGCGGCTGGTTGGTGATGGTGCCCGAGAAGAACGGCCCGTCGTTGACGTGCACCTTCATCATCTGCCACACCAGCGCATGGCGCTTCATCACGTCCGGCTCGACCTTGCTGGCATCGTAGAGCTTGTGCAGCTCGACGATCGCCGGCACGCTGGCCTCCTCGCCGTCGTTGATGCGCGGTGGGTTGCGCTCCCACGGATCAACATCGAGCTCCTCGCCCTCCGACTCGGTACCGCGCAGCGTGTAGCCACGGCCATGCAGCGGCGCCCAGCGCTCCGGCTCGTCGGCCACCACCCACGACGGATACACCAGGTGGTTCGGGCCGTCGCCGACCTCCCACGCGGTCTTCATCGGGATGTCGCCAGCGCGCCACTGCTCGTCGTAGCCCTCGGCCGGCAGCGGCGTGAGCACTGCATCGATGCCGATCGCCTGCCAGTCACGGACGAGGCGCTCGTTCTTCGACATGTGCTCGCCAGTCGGCGCCTGATCGGCGGCGATGGTGACCTGGATCTGCATCGGGCTGCCGTCGGGCAGGGTGCGCTTGCCATCGGCGCCCACCACATAGCCGGCCTCGTCGAGCAGCGCCTTGGCCTTCTCCGGATCATAG
>CAIQIY010000652.1 GCA_903871975.1 uncultured Chloroflexota bacterium
GCTGGTCGCCGAGACGCAGTCGGCGGTACGCGCAATCGTCGCGACGGTGAGTTCGTACGCCGACGCCGATCAACGGGATGTCTTCCTCTGGCTGCGCGCCTTTGCCGCGCGCGAGAAGATCTTCATCGCGCGGCACATGAAGCTCGAGGACATCGCCGACCCGCGGCTGTGGCCGACGCGGCTACGAACCCTCGATGAGCAGCGCGAGGGGTTCGCGGCGGCGCGCGAACGCGCTGCCCGACAGCGGATCGCGGCACAGGCACTGGTCGAGGCGCTGACGCAGGCGCCCGATGTCCCGACGATGCCCGAGGAGGTGGCCACGGCGCTGCGCGTGCTGGCCGAAGTCGGCATCGAGCGTGGTTCGGCGGTATTCCGCGGAATCATCGGACCGTATCGCGAGCGGTATGCGCGCTGGAGCGATGTCGGCGGCCGTGATGCGCCAGCCGAATCGGGCAACGGCAGTGATCCGGCCGCGATGGTGGTGACGCCCGCGTGGCTCACGGCACTGGCGCAGCGGGCCGACGCCCGTGCTGCGATTGCGGCGGCGCGCGCCGAGGGATCGGTGGCGCCGGAGGATCCCGAGTTGACTGGCGGCTGGCCTGCGCCGGGTGGCGATCCGGCAGCCTGGGCCGCGCTGACTGGCTGGTTCGCCGCGTTTGCCCGTGGTCTGATCGGGCTGGCCACGGTCGAGCACGTGGCCTCGCAGATCCACGAGCACGATCGCGATGTGGTTTCTCAGCCACGGCGCGAGGCAGTCGCCGGCTGGCGCATCATGATGATCCAGGGCCTGCATCCGATCGAACGTGCGCTGACTGCGGCACTGGCGGCGTTGGCTGTGCCCGACGATGCCGAGCTGGTGGTGCTGCGCAGCTGGCTCGCCAACGCGGCGACGCCGGCCGAGGCCGAGCATGGTGTGGCGTCGTGGCAGGCGGCGTTGGCTGCGTGCGATGCACGATTGACGTTGGTTCGGGATGCCTGCCGGCAATATGCCGCCAACGATGAGGCCGCTGGGCATGCCGAGCCGCTCCCCGCGAGCGAGCTGGACGCGAGCGTCGTGGGCGATGCGCAGGGCTCGCCGTGACGCCGCGCCGCGCGCACTCGACCGACAGCAGCTGCACCATGGTCGCGGGGCTCCGTCAACCACATGCCACTCTCGCTCCCGCACCGGGGGAGCGCATCATCGCACGCCGTTGGCCGTCGGTCGTGCGTGCAGGGTTGGGCCCGGAGCCCGGCGTGCGCGCACGCTGGGCCGCGGCGACGGGCGGCTGCAGCGTGACCGCACGGGTGTCGGCGCCGCATGGTGCGGCGATGGGGCCCTACGGCGACCCATCACCCGGCCATTCGCCGAATGCATCGAGGACCTCGTGGAAATCGCGCACGACCATGCCGGCGCCGTGGCCGGCGAGATACGCTGCGTCGTGGGTAGTCGCCATGGCGATGGACTGCATGCCCGCCGCCGTTGCCGCTGCCAGCCCTGCGATGGCATCCTCGAACACCAGGCACGCCGTGGCAGCGACGCCGAGGCGGCGCGCCGCCTCGAGGAAGATGTCGGGTGCCGGCTTGCCCCGCGGAACTTCCTCGCCGAGCGTGATCACGCGAAAGCGCCCAGCCACGCCGATTGCCGTCAGGAGTGGCGCGACATTGCCTGCCGGTGCCGACGTCGCCAGTGCCAGCGGAATGCCGCGCTGCTCGAGCGCATCGAGCAGCGGTATCAGCCCGGCGAGCGGACGAAGCCCCGGGATCATCGCCCGGTACAGCGATTCCTTCTCGTCGGCGTATGCACTGAGTTCGGCTTCGTCGAGCGCGCGGCCAAACAGCACGGGCATGATCTCGCGGTTGCGCTTGCCCGTCAGGCTGGCCGCGATGTCGGCAGCCGGCGGTGTCAGCCGATGGCGTTCGATGAACTGGCGAAACGCGGCGTGATGGAGTGGCATATTGTCCGCCAGCGTACCATCCATGTCAAAAATCGCCGCAGCAAACGGATGAATCATCATTCCTCGCTCATCATGCATCGGTGGGAACATCCTGGATGCGCAGTGACAGCATCCGTGATGCACCATCATCGCCCATAGACACACCGTAAATGGTGTCTGCAGCCTCGATCGTACCACGATTGTGCGTGACGATCACGAACTGGGTCTGCTGAATCAATGCCCCCAGCGCATGCCGGAATCGGCCGACGTTGCTTTCATCGAGCGCCGCATCGACCTCGTCGAGGACACAGAATGGTGTCGGGTTGACGTGAAGCATCGCGAAGAGCAATGCGACGGCAGTGAGTGCGCGTTCACCACCCGACAGCAGCGCCAGCGTCTGTTGGCGCTTCCCTGGTGGGCGTGCGGCGATGTCGATGCCGATCTGGCTGAGGCGTGGCAACTGACCAGCGCGCAACGGTTCACCATCGGCATCGACGAGCACCAGGCGTGCCTGACCACCACCGAACAGGCGCTGGAAGCTCAGCTCGAACTCGGTAGCGATCGCGTGGAATGCCGAATCGAAGCGGGTGACCATGCTGGTCTCAAGTTCGTCGATCAGCGTCCGCAACGCGGTCGCCGCCTGGTGCAGATCATCGAGCTGACCGGTGAGGAATGCATGGCGGGCCGCTTCGGCCTCGTACTCATCGAGCGCCAGCGGGTTGACTGCACCGAGGCGCTGCAGGCGCAAACGCAGCTGGTGAATCTGTTCGGTGCGATCCGCCGCAGCGACCGCGTCCGGTGCCGGCAGCGCGGCGAGATCGATCTCATCGGCGGCGGCGCGTTCGGCGAGCAGTGCCAGCTGATCCGCAGCGCGCTGGCGTTCAAGTGCCGCACGGTTGAGCGCCGATTCGGCGGCGAGCCGCGCAGCGTGCAGCTGCTCGATGGCATGTTCGCCTTCGGCGATCTGTTGCTCGGCGAGCGCCACCGCCGCGGTCGGTTCCACGATGCGTCGGCGCACGTCCTCGAGGGCGGCGCGCAACCGGGCTACTGCGGCATCGAGGTGCGATTGTTCGTGCTGCAGGTGACGCTGCTCAGCAGTCAGCGCCGTCGCCCGATCCGCCGCCGCCCGGTGCTGTTCCTCGGCACTCGCCAGCGTCTGTTCGAGGCGGGTCAGCAGTGCCGCCTCGGCGCGGATCTCGCCGGCCGCGAGTGCCACCGCACGCCGCGCCGCATCGAGTTGCGTACGGCGCGCCACATCAGCCGTCGCGTGGTGCTGTTCCTCATCGCGCAGCGCCAGCAACGCCGCGGCAGTCGTGGCCGCACGATCGCGCGCCAGCGCCAGTTCGCGGCTCACCGCAGCCTGCTGCTCGTCGAGATCCGCCAGATCACCGGCGCGTTGGGTCGCCCGGCCGCGCGCCAGCGCCGCATCGCGTTCGGCCTGGGCAGCTGCCGACTGTGCCTGCACCAGCAGCTGGGCCAGCTGGGCCGCCGCCCGTCGCGCAGTGGCCAACGCCTGCTCGGCATCGCGCACCGCCCCATCCGTGCGCTCGGCGGCGCCATCCGCTGCCGTGCGTGCGGCACCAGCCTGCGCGAGGGCAGCACGCGCCTGGTCGACCGCCGCCGGCAGCTCGCGGAGTTCGCGCTCGCGACGCAGCACACCGCTCTCGCGCACCGCCGTTCCGCCAGTCACGGCACCGCCACCGCTGATCAGATCGCCGACCAGCGTCACCAATTGCCAGGCAGCGAATCCGCTGCGGCGCAGGCGCTCGAGGGCACGACGCGCATCTGCCAGCCCCTCGACGACCAACGTTCGCCCGAGCAGCGACTGCACCACGATGCGATAGGCATCATCGCAGGTGACCAGATCGGCGGCGACGCCGACGATGCCGGCATCGCGCACGTCGGGTCGGCGTTCATCGCCATGGCGCAGCGTATCCAGGGGCAGGAACGTCGCGCGGCCCGCGCCCGAGCGGCGTAATGCCTCGATCGCCGCCTCGGCGTCATCCCAGCGTGCGACCACGATGTGCTGTAGCCGGGCGCCCAGCGCGATTTCGATCGCCGTCTCGAGTGCCGGAGGGCTATGGATGATCGATGAGACCATCGCGAAGCCGGGGCGTTGTTCGCGTTCGGCCCACTGCAGTGCAGCGCGGACGCCAGCGTGAACGCCGCCGAGGCTGCGTTGCAGGCGTGTGAGGCTCTCGAGCCGCGCCTCGGCATCGGCCAGCGTGCGGCGTGCGGCAGCCTCGGCATCGGCCAACGAGGCGCGCTGCTGGCGTGCCGCCTCGCGATCGGCTTCGGCGCTGCTGCGCTGCCGGGTGGCCTGGTCGAGCGCCAGCTGGTGCGTCTGGGCGCGCTGTTCGGCCTCGTGGGCGTCTGCCAGCAGGCGTTCGTGATGCGCCTCGGCTGCAGCGAGCACCGCAGCATCACGAGCCTGTTCGAGGAGCACCCGTTGCCGGCGGGCATCGAGCTGCGACAACCGGCGGGCGTATTCGGCTGCCGCCGCGGCCGCTTCCAGATCCGTGCGACGGGCAGCATCGACCGTCGCAGCAAATGCGCGGTGCACCGCGACGTGTGCTGCCTGCTCGTGCTCAAGCTCGGCCAGGTGCTGCTCGCGTTCGGCAGCGTGTGCCCGGGCGACCGCGAGGTGCTGGTCGTGGGTGGCGCGATCCTGCACGGCAGCCTCGCGATGCAGTTCCAGCTCGGCCAGCATGCGTGCCTGTTCGGTAGCGCGGCGTTCAAGCGCCACCCGGCGCTCCTGGATCACCGCCAGTTCGCGCTGGGCACGCTCGGACTGTTGGTGCAATGCACTGCTCTCGGCATGCAGACCGCGCAGCACATCGCGGTGTGTGGCGAGGGTCGCACGGGCTGCCGCCAACTGCGCGCCGGCCTGTTCCAGCGCAGCCTGGTGCACGGCGAGCGCAGCAGCAGCATCCTGCTCCTGGGCAGTGGTCGCCCGCTCAGCCGCCTGCGCCAGCGCCAGGCGCTGCGCATAGTCACTGCGCAACGCCTCGAGCAACTCCATGTGGAGCTCGCGGGCATTGCGAGCCTGGGTTGCCTGGCGCCGCAAGCTACGCAACCGCGGTTCGCTCTCGGCGAGCAGATCGCCACAGCGCTGCATATTGGCATCGGTCTCGCGCAGGCGCCGCTCGGTCTCGACGCGGCGCGCCTCGAACACCCCGATCGCCGCGGCATCCTCGAACAGGCGCCGGCGCTCGTCGGGGCGCAAATTCAGCGCTGCATCGACCATGCCCTGATTGACGATGGTGTAGGAGCCGCCGAGATTGCCGACTGCCTCCTGCAGCTCGCGCAGCCGTACACGCGTGCGGTTGATGAAATACTCGCCCTCGCCCGCGCGGGTCACCCGGCGCGCGATCGTCACCTCATCGTAGGCCAGCGGAATGCTGCGATCACGATTGTCGATGGTGAGCGCCACTTCGGCGAAGCCGGCCGGCGCGCGACGCGGGCCGCCGCTGAACACCAGATCCTCGCTGCGGCGCGAGCGCAACGCCGAGGGGCTCTGCTCGCCGAGCACCCAGCGGATCGCGTCGA
>CAIQIY010000653.1 GCA_903871975.1 uncultured Chloroflexota bacterium
CCCCGGGCGAGGCGACGGGTGGTACCCCGGGCGAGGCGACGGGTGGTACCCCGGGCGAGGCGACGGGGGTGGGCGACGGCAGCGGTGCGGACGCGCCGAGCATCTACCAGCCATTCCGACCGGACAGTGCTGCCGACGGAGAGCGGATACCGGGCCAGATCGGTGCTGATGGCACCATTGAGCGTCAGCAGCTCCCCGGCGAGCCGCTCGCCGCCGACGACACCCTGCGCCGGCCGCTCGCCGATGTCCTGCCAGACTACCGCGAGCAAGCCGGTGTCGCGCTCGACCAGCAGCCATTACCACCACACCTGAAGGACTACATTCGCGACTATTTTGCGGGACTGAGCCCGTGATCAGCGCAACAGGAGCGACGCATGACCACATCCGACCTCACCGCCCGCGGCATGCATCCGGACACCTTCCGCCAACGTGCCTTGGCCATCGAACAGGAGGTTGGCCGCGTCGTCGTCGGTCAGCGCGCCTTGATCCGACAAGTCGTCATCACCCTGATCGCCGGCGGCAACGCGTTGCTCGAAGGTGTTCCCGGCTTGGCGAAGACCACCCTGGTGCGGTCGCTGGCCGATGTCATCGATTGTCGTTTCAGCCGAATTCAGTTCACGCCCGACCTGATGCCGGCAGATATTGTCGGTACCACCCTGATCAGCGAAGATGACAGCGGTCGCCGGGTGTTTCGCTTCGAACCCGGGCCGATCTTCGCCAATCTGGTGCTGGCCGACGAGATCAACCGTGCGACACCGAAGACCCAGAGCGCCTTGCTCGAGGCGATGCAGGAGCGCACGGTGACGGTCGCCAAGACGATTCACCGGCTGCCTGGTCCGTTCTTTGTGCTGGCGACGCAGAATCCCCTCGAGATGGAAGGCACCTATCCGTTGCCCGAAGCGCAGCTCGATCGCTTCTTCTTCAAGATCGATGTGCCGTTTCCTACGACCGAAGAGCTGATCGAGATCGCGGCGCGCACGACTGGGGTGGCGACGGCGCAGCCGCGGCGCGTGGCTTCGGGCGACGAGATCGTGGCGATGCAGCAGCTGGCGCGCAGCGTGCCAATCGCCAGCCACGTCGTGAGCTACGCGGCGCGGTTGATCAGTGCCACGCATCCGGCCGATGCCTCGGCATCGGCGGCAGCGCGCAAATACGTGCGCTATGGTGCCAGCCCGCGCGGCATGCAGGCCCTGATCATCGGGTCGAAGATCGCCGCGCTGATCGAGGGGCGCTACAACGTGTCATTCGGCGACATCCAGCAGGCTGCGCTGCCGGCGTTGCGCCATCGCGTTCTGCTCAACTACGAAGCGCAGGCCGAGAACAAGCGCGCCGATGACGTCATCCGGGAGATCGTGGCTGCGGTGAAGCCTGAATGAGCCCGGCCACGCTGCTCGATGCCGGATTGCTGCACCTGCTCGACCGACTCGCGCTGACGGGGCGGCGTGCGCCCGCGGCGGCAGCGGGCGGCGAGCATCGCAGCGCGCGGCGCGGGCAGTCGGTGGAGTTTGCCGACGTTCGGCCGTATGTGCCCGGCGATGATGTCCGACACATCGACTGGAGCCTCTCGGCGCGCAGTGGCCGGCTGTTCCTGCGGCTGTTCGTCGCCGAAGAAGAGCGCGATGTGCACCTGATGCTCGACACGTCGTCCTCGATGGCGTGGGGTGCGCCCGAGAAACTTGAGCAGGCACGCCGCGCGTTGGCTGGCTGGGGTCTGCTCGCGCTGGCACAGCGCGATCGGGTGTTGCTGCATACCAGTACTGTCGGCTCGCTGCCGTTGCGCGGGCGCGGCGCATTCCCGGCACTCGCCGAGGCGCTGCAACGCGCACCGACGCATCGGGCCGCCGATCTGCCGGCGCGTTGTCGGGCGCTGGCGGCCGCTGCCCGCGGGCGCACGGCCGTGGTGTTCAGTGATCTGCTCGATGAGCGCTGGCGCGATGCCTTGCTGGCGCTGGCCCAGGTCGATCTGACCCTGGTGCACATTCTTGCGCCACAGGAGTTTGTGCCGGAGTTTGGTGGTGATCTGCGCCTCGTCGATGATGAGGATACCGTGCCGGTGGACATCACCTGTGATGCCGCTGCGCTGTTGCGGTACCAGGCCCGCCTGGCCACATGGCTCGGCGATGTGCGGCAGCACTGCCGCGAGCGCGGCATCACCTACCTGGCGCTCGGCAGCGAACACTCACTGGAGCGCTGGTTCGGCGACGAGCTGGTGCGTGCCGGCATCGTGAGGAGTTGAGCGATGGGTCTGCTTGCGCCGGCGGCCCTGCTGGCCGCGGTGGTGGTCCTGCCGCCGATCATCGCACTCTACATGCTGCGCATGCGTCGGCGCGAACAGCGTATCTCGTCGACGTTTTTGTGGCGCGATCTGGCGCGCGAGCCGGTTGCACAGACGCCGTGGCAACGATTGCGCCAGCAGCCGCTGCTGTGGCTTCAGCTTGCCGTGGCACTGCTGCTGCTGTTCGCGCTGGCACGGCCCTATCTGGCGGTACCCGGTGTGGCCAGCGCGCACCTCATCCTCGTCCTCGATCACTCGGCGAGCATGGCAGTCGCCGAGGCTGAGGGTACCCGGCTGGCGCTGGCCCAGCGACAGGCGCGCGAACTGGTCGACCAGGGGCTCGTCGGCGGTCGCGTGACGCTGATCACCATCGGTGATGCGTTGCGCATCCCACTGACCGACTCGAGTGACCGGCGTGCGCTGCGTGCAGCGATCGATGCCCTGCAACCACTCGGTGGCAGCGATCTGCGGCAGGCGCTCAGCGTCGCGGCAGCCCTGGCGGCCCGTGCACGCGGCAGCGAAATCGCCATCATCTCCGACGGCAATGTACGCCTGCCCGAAGCCTTCGTCGCACCGGTGACGACGCAGTTCTTTCCGGTTGGAACACGCGGCGACAATGTCGCCATCACGACGCTCGCGCTCGACCCTGGTGCCACCGGTCAGCAGGCGTACATTCAGCTGCAGAATCATGGTCCACAGGCCGTCGAGCGCCGCCTTGAGCTGTGGTGCGACGGCCGGTTGACGCGCGCCATCGATGTGACGATCGCCGCCGGCGCCGAGCACGTCGAGCGCTTTGAGCTCGATCTGACGGTAGCCACCATCGAGGCGCGGCTGGTCGGCGGCGACGCGCTGGCGCTCGACGATCGCGCGTGGGCCAGCGCACGCCTGCGGGGCGCAACGCGAGTAGCCGTCCTGCCCGGCACCGATCCATACCTGCCCACGGCACTCGGCTTGCTCGACGGGGTCGAGCTGGTAGCACCAGACGCACCAGTACCTGCCGACATCACGATCCTCGATGGCGTGGTGCCCGATCCGCTGCCAGCGGGGCACCTGGTGTTCATCGCGCCACCGCGCGCCACCGAGTGGTTCTCGGTCACCGGCACGCTGGAGTTTCCCGTGATCCGCACGAGTGTCGAGCCGAGCCCGCTGCTACAGTACGTGGCGCTGGGCGAGGTGAGCGTGCTGCGCGCCGTGCGCATCGTGCCCGGCGCGTGGGCGCAGGTGCTTGCCACTGGCAGCGGCGCCCCGCTCCTGCTCGATGGCGAGTCCGCCGGTCGCCGCATCGTCGTGCTGGCCTTCGCGTTGGCCGACTCGGATCTGCCGCTGCAGGTCGCCTTCCCGGTGTTGTTGGCCAACATCATCAATGCGCTCGCACCTGATGCGGCTGGCGGTGCCGGCGCCGTCAGCGGGGCACCATTGCGCATACCGGTGCGCAGCGACGTGGTGTCGCTTGAGGTCACTGCGCCCGATGGCACGACCCGGCCGCTGCGCATCGATGCGGGTGTCGCCCTGGTCGACGACACGCGTACGCCGGGCATCTACCGGTTTGCCGCGCAACGCCGCGACGGCACCCGCGATGCGTGGTCGATCGCGGTGAATGCCGTCGACCCCGGCGAATCACAGGTCGCGCCGCGCCCCACGTTGCCGATCGGGCACGTGAATGGCCCTGGGCGTGCCATCGGCCGCGAGGTTGATGGGCGTGCCGAATGGTGGCCACCGCTGGCCGCGCTCGTGCTGGTACTGGTACTGCTCGAGTGGGCGGTAGCGTATCGTGCTGCACTGGCAGGGTGGTGGGCAGCATTGCGCGATGGTATGCGTGCCTGGAGGCCACGATGAGCAGCCTGGGGTTTGTCGCACCCGAATATCTGTGGTTGCTGGCATGCATCCCGCTGGTGCTGGCGCTGCCGTGGCGCGACACGGGTTGGCGCGGCAACCGATGGCGCCGACGCGCGGGGCTGCTGCTGCGCGCCACGATCGTCGGCGCACTGGTGTGTGCCCTCGCCGGCGCCAGCCTCAGCTGGCCGGTCGACACGACCACCACGATGTTCGTCGTCGACGGCTCGGACTCGATGGCACCGGCACAGCGCGCCGCGGCGCGCCGCTATCTCGACGAGGCACTCGGTGCGCTGCCCGCCGGCGATCGCGCCGGGGTCATCGTCTTCGGCAGCGACGCGCTCGTCGAGCGCGCACCTGGCCCACCCCGGCCGGCCGGCGCGTTGCGCTCGACCCCATTGGCGGCGCGCACCAACCTGGCCGACGCGCTGCAGCTCGCCCTGGCGCTGCTGCCCGGCGACACACGGCAGCGCATCGTCGTGCTCTCCGATGGCGGCGAGAACGACGGCAACGCCTTCGAGAGCGCCCGCATGGCCAGCCTGCGGCGGGTCCACATCGACACCGTGATGTTGGCGGCGCAACGTGGCGCCGATGTCGCCATCGAACGCCTGAGCGCGCCAGGCACGGCGCGCGACGGCCAGCAACTGCAGATCAGCGCACAACTCAGCGCCAACCACGACGCCATCCCGGGCTATAAGCTCGTCGAGTCCAAGACCAATCGCGCGTGGACCAACCCCGAGGCCGTAGAAGCCGAGTTCGCCCCGCTCGGA
>CAIQIY010000654.1 GCA_903871975.1 uncultured Chloroflexota bacterium
GCAGCGATGGCACGCCCTGTACTCGCCACCCCATGTGCGCTGCGCCACGGCGCGCGATCGGGTGGTCGGCGGCGAGAGCCAATGGCACCGCATGCGCACCTCGACTGATGGAACGCCTGATGGAACGCCGAGGCTCGCGGCCCACCGCTCGCAGCAGCGCATGGAGACGCCATCGACCGACGAGCTCGGCCAATGCAGCGCCGCTGCTGGTTCAGCCTGGTCAGCATTCATCGCGGGCTTCGGGGCTGCATCGCCGTGCTCATCGTGCACCACCCTGCCGCACACCATGCGGGCGGAGCGGGATCGGCCGACTGCTGCCGCGACCGCCGTGCATCGTGGCGCATGGGCACGAGCGACTGCACGGGGTGGCACGGATGCACCCATGTCGGCGCCGGGGCGCCGACCATCAGGGCTGATGCAATGGCAGAGCCGGAAGCGCCAGCGGCCGACAGCAGCGGCACGTGAGCGTTGCAGTACTGCCGGATTCGTTGCCCCTGCACGCGCAGCGAGGTCACACACCATGCTGGTACCGCGCTTCCTCACGACATTGCATCAGCCCCGGCGCCGACCATTGCCGCGATTTGACGCTGTCCCGCTTTCTCGCTACAATGCGCTGTCGAGGGTACGCGCCCAGCCGGCGCAAATGGTGGTGTCATGTTCGAATCGCTGTCAGATCGACTGCAGGCAGTCTTCAGGAAACTCGGCGGTCGCGGTCGCCTCAGCGAAGCTGACGTTCGCGAGGCGATGAAGCAAGTGCGCATCGCGCTGCTCGAGGCCGACGTCAGCCTGCGGGTTGTGCGCGAGTTTGTCGCCGCCGTCACCGAGAAGGCCATCGGCGAGGAGGTGCTCAAGAGCCTCACGCCGAGCCAGCAGGTCGTCAAGATCGTGCACGGCGAACTGCTCGCACTGCTGGGCGGCGCGGCGGTTCCGCTGGCCGAGGCGACCGTCGGCCCCACGGTGATCATGCTGGTCGGCCTGCAGGGCGCCGGCAAGACGACCCATGCCGCCAAGTTGGCGTTGTCGCTGCGCAAGAAGAGCAAGCGGCCGCTATTGGTCGCCGCCGACATCTACCGCCCCGCTGCGATCACACAGCTCGAGGCACTGGGCCGGCAGCTCGGTATCCCGGTGCACGCCGAGGGGACGGCGGTCCCACCGGCCGAGATTGCCCGGCACGGTGTCCAGCGGGCACGCGATGACGGCCACAACTACGTCATCATCGACACCGCCGGTCGATTGCAGATCGATGACGCGTTGATGACCGAACTTGAAGAGATTCAGGCCGCCACTGGCGCAGTCGAGCGCATGCTGGTCGTCGACGCGATGATTGGCCAGGAAGCCGCGCGGGTCGCCGAGACATTTCACCAGCGCATCGGATTGACCGGTGTGATGCTGACCAAAATCGACGGCGATGCACGCGGTGGCGCCGCGCTGTCGATCCGGGCGGTCACCGGTGTGCCGATCAAATTCCTCGGCACCGGCGAGAAGGTCGAACTTGGCACGATCGAGGTGTTTCACCCCGATCGCCTCGCATCGCGCATCCTGGGCATGGGCGATGTCCTGTCGCTGATCGAGCGCGCCGAGCAGACGTACGACGCCGATGAGGCGCGCCGCATGCAGCAGCGTCTGTCGCGTGGCACGTTCGATTTCGAGGATTTCCTGGCATCGATGCAGCAGATGCGTCGGCTCGGCCCGCTGCAGCAGATCCTCGGCATGATCCCCGGAATGGAGAAACTGTCGCGCAGCGAGGAGTTTCTCAGTGAGCGCGAACTCAAGCGCGTTGAGGCGATCATCTTCTCAATGACGCGCGAGGAGCGCCGCAACCCCGACATCATCAAGAGCAGCCGCAAGGAACGCATCGCGCGTGGCAGTGGCACGAAGGTTCACGACGTCAGCGCGCTCATCTCGCAGTTTCGCCAGATGCAGCGCATGATGAAGAAGGCCGGGCGCAATGGTCGTATCGATCCGCGCGAGATGATGCGCCACATGCGCTGAGCAGGTCCCTGTAGTCATCGCATTCACGTCACTCAATTCAGGAGGCAACGACACCATATGGTCACCATCCGACTCCGCCGCACCGGCAAGACGAAGCAGCCGAGCTACCGTCTGGTCATCGCCGACTCGCGTTCACCGCGCGACGGCAAGTTCATCGAGATCATCGGTCACTACCATCCGGTGCGCGATCCGCAGGAGCTCGTCGTCAACGCGGAGCGGGCACGCTACTGGCTCGGCGTCGGCGCACAGCCATCCGACCGCGTCGTGCTCTTGTTGAAGCGTGCCAATGTGCTCGACTCCAACGGCGCTGTGACAGCAGCCGGCTGATGCCGACGGCGTAATCCAGATCATCGTGACAGGGGGCAGGATGCGCGCACTCCTCGAATACATGGCGCGGCAGCTCGTCGACCAGCCGGACGCAGTCCAGGTTCGCGAGCGCGCCGGCCGTTTCAACACGGTGACGCTCGAGCTGACCGTCGCGCCGGAAGATGCCGGCAAGGTCATCGGGCGTGGCGGCCGCGTCGCCAAGGCGTTGCGCAGCGTGTTGTCGGTGGCGGCAGCACGCGATGGAAAGCGCGTCCACCTTGACATCGAATGAACCGGCTGGTTCAGCCACGCCAGCCCTCGATGATCTGCTGCTCATCGGCACAGTCGTCGCACCGACCGGGTTGCGCGGGCGTGTCAAGCTGCGCGTGGTGAGCGACAACATCGAGCGTATCTTCCGGCGGGTTCGTGTGTTGTATGTCGGATCGCCGCCGCGCGCCGTCACGCTGCGGCGCGGCGCGGTCACGCGCCCGGGCATTGCGGTGCTCCAGCTCGCAGGCATCGAGACGGCCGATGCTGCTGCCGGGCTACGTGGCTGCGAGCTGTACATGCATCGGCGGGATGCGGCACCGCTGGAAGATGGCGAGTATTTCATCCACGACCTGTACGGTGCACAGGTCGTACTCGACGACGGCAGCGAGCTGGGCAAGGTCCGCGA
>CAIQIY010000655.1 GCA_903871975.1 uncultured Chloroflexota bacterium
ACCGGCAATCCGCCGCCAATGGCAGCGACCCGGGCGAGATACAGGTCGCGCGGTTCGGTGGCGATGACATTGCCGAAGACGACGTGGCCGATCATCGCTGCCGGCACGCCGCTCCGTGCGAGCGTGTCGCGTACGACGCTGACCGCCAGGTCAGCCAGCGGGACATCGCGCAAACCGCCGCCGAAGCTCCCGATAGCGCTGCGCGCGGCAGCAACAACCACAACATCGCGAACCCTCACCGGTTGACCCTCCTGTAGCCGCCGATTGGCCCCGATTGTACCACTGTGCTACAATCGGCGCGGCGCACGTCCGACGCGCGATGGTGCCGCCGCGGAGCGGCGCATGAACGGGAATGTCACGATGACCCGAGGGCAGGCAACCGCTCCCGTCGTGTGGTGGTGTTTGGTCGTGTTCGTCGCGATCCTGTCGCTGGTGCCGCGCGTCGCCGATCTGGATGACTTCCTCACCACCGACGAGGCCTATCATTGGATTGAGCGCACGACCCGGTTCGCCGATGCACTCGTCGATGGTCGCTGGGCCGACACGGTGCAGACCGGGCATCCTGGCGTGACGATCATGTGGGCGGGCAGCATGAGCCGCTGGATCGGCACATGGTCGGGCCGCGGCGCCACAACACCAGCCGATGACCGCACCACGCTGGCAACATTGCGGCTGGTGCCGGCACTGCTGCAAGTCCTCGCGATCGTGCTGGCGATGTGGTGGATTCGCCCACTCACGTCGATGGCGATCGCGTTCGGTGGTGCGGTGTTCTGGGCACTTGCGCCATATCTCATCGCCCATGGCCGGCTGCTGCACCTGGATGCGATGCTGACCGCCACGGTCACGCTGTCGGTGATCGCGCTGTTGCGTGCGACAGCGCCGGCAGCCACCCGGCCACGCCACTGGTTGCTGGCGGCCGGGGCGCTGGGCGGGCTGGCGTTGCTCACCAAGGGTCCGGCATTGGTGCTGCTGCCGTTCACGGCGTTGGTCCTGCTGCTGACCCATGCGGGTGCCGCACGTGGGGCGCCGCTGGTGCAGCGCTGGCGCACGGCGGCGCACACAGCCATCGGTGCCGGCGCGTGGTGGGCTGTCGCGGCAGTCAGCACGGTCGTCGTCCTGTGGCCGGCACTCTGGGTCGATCCCGCACGTGCCCTTGGTGCCTACGTCGACGAAATCCTCGTCAATGGCGGCCGTCCCAATGGCGATGGCCAGTTCTTCTGGGGTCAGGCCGTCGCCGATCCGGGCTGGTTGTTTTATCCGGTCGCCGATCTCTTCCGCATGACACCGCTGATGCTGATCGGCGTCCTGGCAGCACCCCGCGCGATCCGGCGCGGCCCGGGCACTCGTGCGCTGCTCATCCTGGCAGCACTGGTGGTGTTCTGGACGGTCGTGATGACCCTTGGGCCCAAGAAGTTCGACCGCTATGTGCTGCCCACCTGGCCAGCGCTGGCATTGCTTGCCGGTGCGGGATGGGCCGGCATCCTGGGGGCGCTGTGGCGTCAGCGCCGGCGCGTGGCTCCGCTGGTGGTCGCCGGGCTGATTGCCATCGAGGCTGCGCAGCCATTTGGCGTGCACCCATATACGTTGAGCTACTACAATCCGTTGCTCGGCGGCGGCGTGGCAGCACAACGCATGCTTCTGATCGGCTGGGGCGAAGGCCTCGATCAGGCAGGTGCCTACCTGCGCAGCCGCCCCGACATCGGGGGTGGGCCGGTGCTCTCGGCCCTGCCACCAGCCTTGCAGCCATTCGTGCCGGTGACCGTCCGGCCGATCACCGATCAGCCGCGCGTCGTGGCCAATTACGCGGTGGTGTATCTCGAATCGGTCCAACGCGCCGATGAACCGGCGATCTACGCCGTGATCGGCAGCACCGTACCACTCCATCGGGTTGTCATCAACGGCATCGAATACGCACGGATTCATCAACTGCCACGCCCCTTCGACCATCCCGTCGACGCAACCTTCGCCGGTGCGCTGCGCCTCGCCGGCGTGAGCATCCAGGCCCGCCCGGCGACAGTGCTGGTCACCCCGGCATGGGATGTGCGGGCAGCGCTGGCTGGCGATCTCGCGATGTTCATCCATGTCTTCGATCCCGCCGGCCGGCGCATCGCACAAGTCGACATTCCACCGGGTGGGCCGGAGGCGCCGCCGACGAGTGCATGGCAGGCTGGCCAGCAGATCGCCGTGCCGCTGCCGATTGCGCTCCCGCCCGATGCACCGTCGGGGACGTATCGCCTGGCCTTGGGGATGGTGCGCGCCGATGGCACGCGCGTGCCCTTCACCGGCGGGACCCCGGTTGCCGTGTCGCTGGCTGGCGAGCGCGCCCTGCTGCTGGGAACCTTCGAGTTGCCATGATGGAGCCGACACGATGGTGATTGATCTCCATATCCATACGACGGCGACCGCTCACCATTCGAGTTGGTCGCCGGAGGCGCTGGTCGCGGCGGCGCGTGACCGCGGGCTCGATGCGATTGCGGTGACCGACCACAATACGCTGGCGTCGCTGGCGGCATTGCAGGCGGCGGCCCGTGGCAGCGGCGTCGTGGCGATCAATGGCGTCGAGATCGACAGCGGTTGGCGTACCGCGCCCGACGAGCCGATCCGGCTGTGGCATACGCTGGTGTACGGCGCGCGCGCCGATGACCCCGGGCTCCAGCAGCTCTGCGCCGCGGTGGCGCAACGCAATCATGCCGATGCGGTGGCACTGCAGGCGCAGCTGCAGCGTGCAGGCATGCGCCTCACCGGCCTCGACACGCTCGGGCGCCCGGCGAATGTGGCCGACGTGGCGATCGCGCTGGCCCGCGAGAATGTACTGCCCGATCGGCTCCCCGACGAACGTGATGAAGCGGCTGGTATGCGCGCAGTACTGGCGTGCGACGGCTACCATCCCGTGACGGTCGCCGAGGTGATCGCGGTGGCCCATCGCGCCGGCGGCATCGCGGTGCTGGCCCATCCCGGCCGCGATCATGGTGTCGCGGCGATCCCCGCGCGGCGCGCCGATGTCGTGGCGTTGGCGGCACTGGGGCTGGATGGCATCGAGGTGTTCTACCCCAGTCACAACGAACAGCGGCGTGCATTGCTGCTGCAGTGGGCCGGGGAGCTGGGCTTGCTGGTGAGCGGTGGCTCGGATTCGCATCACCCCCACCAGCCGCTGGCGGCCTGGGAGCATCCGGCGCTCGCGCCGCTGCTGCAGCGCCTGGTGCCGCGATGACGCTGCCACGCTGTGCCTGGGCTGGCGACGAGCCGCTGATGGTGGCGTATCACGACACCGAGTGGGGTGTGCCGTGCACAGATGAACGCCGTCTGTTCGAGTTTTTGATCCTCGAGACGGCCCAGGCTGGCTTGAGCTGGCGTACGATCCTGCATCGCCGCGATGGCTATCGCCGGGCGTTCGCCGACTTTGATGCGTCACAGGTGGCTGCGTTCGCCGATGCCGAACGCGCAGGCCTGCTGTCTGATCCTGCGATCATTCGCAATCGACAGAAAATCGATGCGGCGATTCATAATGCACGACAGTTCCTTCAGATACAGCAGGAATTCGGTGGGTTCGCTTGCTACCTGTGGCGCTTCGTCGCCAGTCAGCCCCGCGTTGGGTGCTGGGCGGCGGCACACCTCGTGCCAACAGAGAGCATCGAATCGCGGGCACTGAGCACCGATCTGCGGCGCCGTGGGTTTCGCTTCGTCGGGCCAATCATCTGCTATGCCTACATGCAGGCGGTCGGTCTGGTCAATGATCATGAGCGCAAGTGCTTCCGCTGTGCAGCAATCCCGGCTGCACTGCCCTGATGATGTGCTGCTGCCCGATTGTCGGATCAGCGCGCCGTGTCACCATAGTGCACAACGAAAGGTTGCCAACAGACGATGACCACGCATGAGCCCATGCAGGTCGCTCGCCGCCTGCAACACATGGCGTTGAACTGGTACCGAATCATCGCCGGACACCATGCTCCGGCGGCGACGGCGCTGCTTGCCGAGCTGCCCGCACCCTTTGGCGCACAATTGGCGTCGCTGTATCGTGGCGAACCACAACGCGGCAGCGATGGCGCGATGTACCCGATCCATCGCAATACCCAGATCGCGCCGTCGCAGGGGCTATGGCTGTATCGTCATGCACTGGCTTGCCAACCACGAGCATCGCTCGAGATTGGCATGGCCTATGGCTACAGTACGCTCTTTCTGCTCGCGGCGGCTGCACAACGCCAGGCAGGCCATCATGTCGCGATTGATCCCTATCAGACATCAGCTTGGCATGGCATTGGTCTGGAGCAGGTTCGTGCAGTTCAGTCATCGCTCGTCGATTCGAGCGTGTTTCACCTGATCGAAGACCGTTCTGATCATGCGGCAATTGATTTGAATCGTTCACAACAATCGTTTGATATGATTTTTATCGATGGAAATCATCGATTTGATGATGTCATTGTGGATTTTACATTATTTGCTCCTTTATGTGCAGTAAATGGTGTCATTATCCTGGATGACTACTGGATGCCGAGTATTCGCACTGTTGTTGGATTTATCCGACGAAATCGCACAGATTTCCGTGAAATACCAACAAATGAACCAAATATTATCGTGTTTCGCCGAATTGCTGATGATTCGCGAACATGGAATCATTTTCGGCGGTTCCCCGTGGCACATCGCTGGTGGTAACCCACCGTCCGGCAGCACAGATGGTGTGGTATGCTGCACCAAGCGACCAAGATGAAGGAGGCACCTGTGGCACGTCCGCTCCGTATCGGCATCGTCGGCGCCGGCATGGTCACCACCCGTGGGCACATTCCGACCTACGTTCGCATTCCGGGCGTGGAAGTTGTCGCCATCTGCGACACCAATGGCGAGCGCGCACAGGCTGCAGCAGCCGAGTTCGGCATCGCCGGAGTCTACGGCAGCCACACCGAGATGCTGGCGCACAGCCAACTGGATGCGATCTCGGTCGGTGTACCCAATGCGTTTCACGCTGCGGCGACCATCGCCGGGCTCGAGGCTGGGTTGCACGTGTTGTGCGAGAAACCACTCGCCACATCGGTAGCAGATGGCGAGCGCATGCTGGCGGCAGCGCAGCAGAGCGGGACCATTCTGGCGGTGAACATGAGCAACCGGCCGCGGCCCGAGTTTCAGTTCATCCGCGAGCAGATCGCTGCCGGCAGGCTGGGCACGATTCACTACGCCAACGGGCGCATGCTGCGGCGCAGCGGCATTCCGGGCTTCGGCAGCTGGTTCACGCGGCGCGAGCTGTCCGGCGGCGGCGCATTGATGGACATCGGCGTCCACATGCTCGATGCTGTGCTCTATATGCTGGGGTTTCCGGCAATCAGCGCCGTACGCGGCGAAATTCAGGCAAATCTCGGGCCACAGGAGCGCGGCTTGGGTGGATGGGGCATCGATCGCGTCCGTGGTGGAGTCTTCGATGTCGATGATCTCGCCGCGATTCATCTACGGCTGGCCGACGGCGGATTGGTCACCATCGAGGTGACGTGGGCGATTCACGGGCGCGACGAAGAGCGCGTGCAGATCGCCGGCACGACTGCTGGCGTCGACTTTTTCCCCGATCTGTACGGTCGCGAGCATCCGCTGCGGCTTTACCGCTACGATGACGATACTGCGGTCGAGGTGACACCATCGCTGCCGCATGTCGAGAATGCATGGGCACAGAGCCTGGTTCGCTTCGTCGCCGCCTGTCGCGGCGAGGGTACACCGATCGCCGATGGTGCCGATGGCCTGGCGGTGCTGCGGTTGCTCGACGCGACGCTCCGTTCGGCACGCGAAGGGCGCGAGATCGCACTGACGACGGCGTGATGGGCGGATCGCGGATGCAGGGTGCCCCACCACGCACGGTGGTGATCTCCCTGCATCCGATCCGCGTTCAGGGCGCCAGCGGCCCGGTGAGCATCGCTCGCAGCGTCGCGCCGGCAGGGTACGGCTGGGTACCAGGCAGAACGATGAGCAAGCCATTGGCGCCGCGCAACGACAGCAATCGGCTCGAGCCCTGCCCCCCGGTCGTATGTGCCACCAATCGGGCGTCGCGTACGTGGATGACGACCCGTTGGTATTCGGGCCGATCGGGTGACGGCCTGATGCTGTCGGCAAGTGCGACGTCGACCAATGGGCGGTCTGGCACCACATCCCCCAGCATCCGGCGCAGCATCGGCCGCACGAATACCTCGAATGATACAAGTGACGAGACCGGGTAGCCTGGTAGGCCGAACACAGGCTTGCCGCGCACGGTCGCGTACATCGTGGGCTTGCCCGGCTTGAATGCTACCCGACCAAAATGTACCGTGCCGAGTTCAGCCAGCAACGGTTTGATCAGGTCACGGGTGCCCATCGAGACACCACCGCTCGTGAGCACGACGTCGGCGTGCTCGAGGCCGGCGAGAATGGCCTGACGCTGTGCAGCCATGTCGTCGGGCGCGATGCCGAGCGATATGACGCGACATCCGGCATCACGCGCGGCGGCGAGCAGCGCGTAGCGGTTGCTGTCGCGTACGCCCGCGGCCGGCAACGGCACATCCGGTTCGAAGACCTCGTCGCCGGTTGCGAGGACGGCGACCAACGGTTGCCGCGTGACGACCACCTCGGTGGCGCCGATGCCGGCGAGCAGCCCGATCTCTGCGATGCCGAGCGTCGTTCCGGCCGCCAGCACCAGCTCGCCGGCGGCGATGTCCTGACCGATGCGGTGAATGGCATCTCCGGCATTCGGCGCGGCACGCATGGTCATGATGCCGTCGCGCTCGATCGTGTGTTCGACCATCACGACGGCATCGGCACCGGGCGGAATGGCACCACCGGTCATGATGCGCATCGCAGTGCCACCCACCAGTGCACCTGCACCGGCGCCACCGGCAGTGATCTCGGCGATGACCTGTCGTGGTGCGGCGCCGTCGGCGCTTCGCACCGCATACCCATCGACCGCCGATTTGGCGACGTCGGGAATCGGTGCGGTCGCGTGGACCGGGACGGCCAGCACGCGTCCGGCTGCTGTCGCAGCGCCATTGCGCAGACCATCGCGAATATCGATCGTCTCGCGACCCAACGCGACGACCCGCTCGGTGATGAGGTGCCGGGCTTCGTCGATCGCAACCATCGCATAGGGAGACTCACGCGGCATCGCCATCTCACACCACCGCTGCTGCAGCCTTCTTCTGGGCATGCTCCTGCTCAGCCAAGAACCAGACTGCCTCCATCGCGGCTTTGCAGCCTTCGCCCGCTGCCGTGATCGCTTGCCGATACACGTGGTCGACGACGTCGCCGGCGGCGAAGACGCCCGGAATGCGGGTGCGCGTGCGCGCATCGGCGATGATGTAGCCGTTCTCGTCGAGATCGAGCGCACCGGTGAACAGCCAGGTGTTGGGAATGTGCCCAATGTACGGAAACACGCCGTCCGTCGGGTGAATCGTCGACTCGCCCGTCTTGAGATTGCGAATCGCCACACCGGTCACGTTCGCAGTGCCGTGAATCTCGTCGACGACCGAATCCCAGACGAATCGCATCTTGGGGTTGCTGAAGGCCCGCTCCTGCAGGATTGGATCGGCCCGCAGGCTGTCCCGCCGATGGACGACGACCAACTCGCTGACGTATCGCGTCAGAAAGAGTGCTTCGTCGAGTGCGCTGTTGCCACCGCCAACGACGACGACACGCTTGTTGCGGAAGAAGAATCCGTCGCACGTGGCACAGTATGACACGCCGCGATTGGCTAGCGCGTCCTCGCCCGGAACACCGAGTTTGCGTGGTGATGCCCCGGTGGCGATGATCAGCGTCTCGGCACTGATGACGTCGCCGGAGTCGGTGGTCAACTGGAATGGTCGCACGCTGAGATCGACCCGCTCGATCAACGCGTCGAGCAGCTGGGTGCCGAACCGTACTGCCTGCTTCTCCATATTCTCGGCTAGCTCGTAGCCACCGATCGA
>CAIQIY010000656.1 GCA_903871975.1 uncultured Chloroflexota bacterium
GTCGCCCTCGAACAAAGCCTGATCGCTCAGCTCGATGCGGCGCTGGTGGTCGCTGCTGCGCAGATTCCGCCGGACGATGACAGCCTCGGCAATGATGCGGCGGCACGCCGTCGTGTCGAACAGCTGGTGGCTGCCGGCTTCAGCATCCGTCGCATCGATCACGCCGGGCGGGTGGTCGTGGCCGAGCAGCTCGGCGGTCGGGCGCCGCCCCGCGACGAGTATCTGGCGGCCGGCGTCGTCACGCGCGAGCAATTCGATCGCCGCTGGCGTATTCTGACGCGCCCAATCGGTGCGGGCTGGCTCCAGGTGGCACAGCCGCTCGATACCGTTCAGGCCGTGCTCGAACGAGCCGGCACCTGGTTGCTGCTGGCGATTCCCCTGGCAGTCGGGTTGGCGGCACTCGGTGGTACGTTCCTCGCCGGCCGCGCATTGGCCCCGATCGGCCGGCTGACCCGCGCCGCCGAGGCGCTGAGTGCCGGCGATCTGACGAGCTCGGTCGCTGATCAGGCTGGCGACGACGAACTCGGTCGTCTGGTCCGAACATTCGAACTGATGCGCCAGCGCTTGTCCGAGGCGTTCGCTCGCGAACGGCGATTCACCGCTGATGCCGCACACGAGCTCCGGACACCGCTCACGGCGTTGCGTGGTCGCATCGAGGTCTGCGTGTCGCAGCCACGTACTGCGGAGGCGTATCATGCGACGCTGCTGCACCTCGCTGCGGATGTGTCACGGCTGCAGCGATTGGCCGATGATCTGCTGTTGTTGGCGCGGCTCGATGACGGTGAGCTGCTGCCGACACGCGAGCTCGTTGCGCTCGATTTGCTCGTGGCGAGTGTGATCGATGCCTGGCGCGATGCTGCCGAACATTCCGGCAGCGTCCTTGAGCTCGTCCGTTGTGATCCGCTGGTCATCAGCGGCGATCCGCTACAGCTCAGTCGCATGCTCGTCAATGTGCTCGACAATGCGCTGCGTCATGGTGGCGCGCCGGTGACTGTCGAGCTGCGGGCTCAGGGTGCGGTGGCGCGGCTCAGCATCCACGATTGCGGTGCCGGCATCGCCGCCGAACAGCTGGCGCGCCTCGGCCAGCGCTTTGCACGCGGCAGCTCGACCGGTAGCGGCCTCGGGCTGGCGATCGCGCATGAGATCGTCCGGGTTCATCACGGGCAGATTCATGTCGCGAGCCGGCCGGGCGCCGGCACGACCGTCGTGATCGATGTGCCGCGCGTCGAGCCGTGAGCCGCTACCTGCCGTAGCCGCGAGGCCACTGCGTACGCTGCGCCGCTCTGGCGCCCGTGTGCCGCCGGCCGGTACCTGCTGCCGTGTCATGTGCCGCGCACTCGGGCCGCCGCCCCCCCCCGTAGCGGCGGCACGCCACGGCGACGCTCCACGCTCCCGCGTGCGTCTATGCCCCCGGGCGCAGCCCGACACAGCACGCCACTGCACCGCATGTCCGCCAGCGCTGGCTGTCGGTTGCCCGGTACCGCCCGCGATCCGGGGCGTCGCCGCCTGGTTCTGTGCCGGCTGTCGTGATACTTGACAAATACACACATCTTCATTAGTATTGCGACAGACATGGCGGTATCACTGGGGGCGAAGCATGAGCCACAACCACACCATCAGCAGCATCGCCGAGGCGCACCGCTGGCAGCATGCCGGGCATGCGATCATCGTCGATGCGCGCGACGATGACGAGTACCATGACGCACACATCGCCGGGGCGCGGCACCTGCCGCTACGGTCGCTGATCACCACTCGCGACGGCATCGCCGGCATGGCGGTACCGGATACCGAGCTGCAGCGCGTACTCGAAGCAGCGGGGATCGGCAGCGACGACCGGATCATCTGCTACGACGGTGCGTGGGGCATGATCGCCGCGCGCTTCGTCTGGACACTACACCAGGCGGGCCATGACGCCGCCACCGTCCTCGACGGCGGCATCGACGCCTGGGTGGCGGCGGGCCTGCCGATCGACGCACAGCCCGGAGCGGCGCGTGCCGTCCGCTTCGCACCACGGGCGCCGCACCCGGCGTCGGCGGGCGTCGATGCAGGCTGGATCCGGGCGCACCAGCACGACACCGGTGTACAGCTCGTCGACACGCGCAGTGCCGCCGAATACGCTCGCGGGCACATCCCCGGCGCCGTGCATTGGGACTGGAATGATGGCACGCCGGCGGATGGCAGCGGATACTTCCGCGGCGACCACGCGCTCCGCGACGAGCTCGCCGCACGCGGCATCGTCGCCGACCGCGAGATCGTGACCTACTGCCACTCGGGAGTCCGTGCCGCACACACCTACGCGCTGCTGCGCGCCATCGGCTACCCGCGCGTACGGCTCTACGACGGCTCATGGCTCGAGTGGTCGACGCTGCACGGAGCACACGCATGAGACACGTCATGGTTCTGGGGTATCAGGTACCGCGCCACACGGCGCTGGGGATCATCGCATCGCTGGGCGCCATCGCAGCCCTGGTCGTGCTGGCACCACTCGGCGGTGATTTCGCCCGGTTCTGGGTATTTGGCCTCGCGTTCGGCATCGTGCTGCAGCGCAGCCGGTTCTGTTTCACCAGTGCCTTCCGTGACCTGTTTCTGCTGCAGGACGGTCGCGGCATGCGGGGCGTTCTGGCCGGTCTGGCAATCGCCACACCGGGCTTCGCGATCGTGATGAGCAACCAGATTCCCAACCCGACACTCGGCATGCTGCCGCCCGACGCCAACATCCTGCCGTTGGGCATCCATACCGTGGTGGGTGGTGTCATCTTCGGCCTGGGCATGGTGCTGGCCGGCGGCTGCGCATCGGGCAGCATCTCACGCATGGGCGAAGGGTACGTCGCCTCATGGGTCGCACTCGGCGGCATGCTCATCGGGCTACTCGGCGTCGCCTACACCTGGAACTGGTGGTGGGACATCTCGATCGGGCGGGGCGCACGCATCTGGTTGCCGGCGTACATCGGTCACGGTGCGTCCATCGCGGTGACATTCGCCGCGCTCGCGGGCATGTATCTCGCCACGGTGTGGTGGGAGAGCCGCAGCGGCCTGGCGCCGCAGCCACCTGCGCTCCCGGCGGCACCGGGCGTCGACATGGCTGCGCGGCTGCGGCATGTCGCACAGCTCGTCTTCGTACGCGGCTGGCCGATCGCCATCGGCGGCGCCGCACTGGGCCTGCTGAACGTCCTGCTGTACGCCGGCGCGCACCCCTGGGGATTCACCGGCGAACTGTCACGGTGGGTCATCGGTGCCGCGAACGCGTTGCAGATCGGCCCGGGCACCCTGACGGGTGCCGACGAGCTACCCGGCTGCGCGCTCGAGCTCGGTGACGGCGGCGTCCTGCATCACATGCTGTTCCTGGTGCTCGGCATGATCGGCGGATCGTTCATCGCCGCGGCATTCGCCGGAGAGTTCCGCATTCGGGTTCCCCGGCAGCCAGCACGGCAGCTGCAGGCGCTCGGCGGCGGCATCGCCATGGGCTATGGCGCCGGCATCGGCCTCGGGTGCACCATCGGCGCATTCTTTTCGGCCATCCCCTCGCTCGGCCTCAACGGCTGGGTCTTCGCTGGCTGCCTGGCGTGCGGCGCGTGGCTCGGCAGCCGTATCATCGCCCGCTGAACCCGTATTTCAGACGAGAGGAACCCCGATGCAACGACTCGATGTCCGTGGCGAGATCTGCCCATACCCGATGTTGCGCACCGTCCAGGCGTTGCGCAAGCTCACCCCGCGCGACGAGGGGCTGGTCGTCGTCACCGACCACGCGCCATGCCTGGAGACGATTCCGCCCCAGGCGACGCGCCTGGGCTTCAGCACCACCATCACCGAAACCGGCACACCCGAATGGACGCTGACGCTGGTGCGTGAGCGCTGATCACCGCAGGAAAGGATCATCACGATGCCGCTCGTTCGTCTGCTCATCGCCCTGGCCGCTGGATTGGCGCTCATCACTGGCTGCGCCGGCACCCCGGCGGCGCCAACTGCCGTGCCCGTCACCGAATATGTCAGGCCCGACCTGCTCGTCGACACCGCCTGGGTCCGCGAACGCCTCGATGATCCGAGCGTCCGCCTGATTGACCTGAGCGGCAAACCCGAAACCTATGCCGCCGGGCACCTGCCTGGTGCAGTGTACGTGAACCTGTCGGCGGATCTGACCGACCCGAATGATCCAGTGAAGGGCCAGATCCTGCAGCGCGACGCGTTGAGCGCGCTCTTCAGCCGCCTCGGCATCCGTGCCGATGACACGCTCGTGCTCTATGATGATGCGCGCAATCTGCTGGCCGCACGCGCGTACTGGGTGCTGAAATACTACCAGCACCGCGATGTCCGGATCTATAATGGCGGTAGCGTGAAGTGGGTCGCCGATGGCGCTGCGCTCGTGACCGACGCGCCGGCGCCGGTGGCGACGCAATACGTCGCTGCGGAACCCGACGCGGCGATCCGCACGACCTGGGACGATGTCGTGGCGGCGGTCGAGGATCCATCTGCATTGTTCTGTGATGCACGCGGGCCGAAGGAGTACAGCGGCGAAGATCTGCGCTCGGCGCGCGGTGGCCACATCCCCGGTGCGATCAACGTCGACTGGACGAGCGCCGTGGCCGAGGATGGTACCTTTCGGAGCGCCAGCGAGCTGAGCGCGCTCTACGCGCGTGCCGGGTTCACCCCCGACAAGACGATCATCACCTACTGCCAGACGGGCGTACGCGGCGCACACACGTGGTTTGTGCTGCGCGAGTTGCTTGGCTACCCGAATGTCCGCAACTACGACGGCTCGTGGGAAGAATACGGGAACCGCCAGGAGAGTACGATCGAGCAATGATCCGAATCATCATTCGTCGTCTGTTCATCGTGGGCCTCGGGGTGCTGGCTGCGTGCGCAGCCCCCGGGGCTACCGCACCGGAGATCGGTCGCACGGCGCCCGATCTGCGCCTCGAGGCGGCCAGCGGTGCACCCGTCGATCTTGCAGCGCTGCGCGGCCAGGTGGTGGTGCTCAACTTCTGGGCGAGCTGGTGCGGCCCGTGCCTGGCCGAGCTGCCCGCGCTGCAGGCAACCTACGACGCCTACCGCGATCGCGGCGCGACGATCGTCGCAGTCAATCTCCGCGAGGAGCCGGCGGTTGTGCGTGCATTCGTCGTCGAACAGCGGCTGAGCATGCCGATTGCGCTCGACCCGGACGGGCTGGTCGCCGATCGCTATCTGGTGAAGAACCTGCCGGTGTCGTTCCTGATCGACCGCGACGGCGTGATCCGCGAGCGGCATCTTGGGCCCTTGCGCAGCAGCGATCTCGCACAGTGGCTTGACGGCATCCTCGCCGGCGAATGATGCGCGGCCGATCGGTTGATGCCCCGGATCGGCGGCATCGCGCGCCGCTGTGACCGGATGGCGACGCGGCGCATGCTTCCGCGCGCACCCCGCCGTCGCGTGTTCGTGGCGGCTGCACCCGGCATGTGCTGGCCGGCACACCGACGCGCGATGCGCTCACGGCAGGGCGCGCAGGGTCAGCGGCCGGCGAGCTGCTGCAGGCGCGCCACATTCGTCAGGAAGATCGTATCATTCTCGACGCGGATCAGGCCAGTCTCGCGCAGTTCACCGATCACCTTGGTGACCGTCTCGCGGTACGAGCCGATCATCTCGGCGAGGTGCTGGTGGGTGTAGCGCGTGACCGACGGCAGCACATCGGGCGCGACGTCGTCGCCGGCCAGGCTGAGCAGCACGGTGGCAATGCGCTGTGGCACGCTCTTGAAGGTGATATCCGCCAGCTTGCGTTCCATCGCATGCATCCGGCTGCTCATCACCTCCATCAGCCTCATCGCCACGAGCGGGTGCCGGTCGAGGATGGTGCGCACCCATTCGCGGCGGATGCTGCCGATGAGGCACTCGGTCATCGACTCGGCGAAGCTGTCGTGGCGCCAATGTTCCCACAGCGCCATCTCGCCGAACACCGCCAGCGGCTCGAGGACCAGCAGCGTCAGCGCGCGGCCCTCGGGCGAAAGCTTATACAGTCGGACACGACCACGACGCAGGATGAAGATACGATCGCCGGCATCGTCGGGCGAGTAGAACGGGTGTTCTGCCGAATACTCGGCCGAGACCGTCCGACGCTCGAGCCAGGTGCGCTCGGCGTCGGGGAGCATCGCGAACACATCGCCATCGGCGACGGTATAGACCGGCAGCGTGGTGATGCGCCGCTTGGTGGGGTCCACAGGCACCTCGGGGTCGATGGTGGTGTCTGCATTGAGCATACCAGCATCGTGCCGCGCACGCAACCGACGGCGCACGGCGCCATGCCGGTGCAGTGGCGCGCCCGCGGCAGGCCGGGGCCGGCCCCGGCGAGGATCGCGCACCACCACACGCATTCGGCGGGCGTCGCCTGCCGATTGGCGATTGCCTCAGGAAGCGGCAAGTTCCTCGAGCAATTCCTTGATCTGACGATCGTTGAGCACGGTCGCACCGAGGTCGTCATCGGCGCGGATCCCCTCGAGCGCCAAAAAATCGCGGATGTGACCAGCATGCTGCTCGAGCAGCGCCGGCGTCAGGACCTCGCTCAGGCGAATCTGCATCCACTCCTCCCGATGGATATCGTCGTCGTACGGCACTGCCAGCGACCCGTGGATCAGGGCAGTGCCAGGGCAGCGCGGGCGGCAGCGAGCTGCTGCTGCACCGCCTCGGGGGCTGTCGCGCCGCTCACGCGGCGTGCCGCCACCGAGCGTTCGAGCTGAAACACCGCAGCGAGCTGGTCGTCGAGGCGTGCGTCGATGGCACTCGCAACCGCCACGGGCACCTGCGACAACGGCACGCCGTGGGCCTCGGCAGCGCGCACCAGGGCGCCGACGGCGCGATGGGCCTCGCGGAACGGCATGCCGCGCTCGACCAGCATGTCGGCGACGTCGGTCGCCAGCATCGCATCGTCCAACGCCGCACGCATCCGGTTCCGATCAAAGGTTGCCGTCGCGATGGCGCCCGGCGCGACGGCCAGCGACAGCTCCAGCGTGTCGGCGGCGTCGAAGAGCGGCTCCTTGTCTTCCTGCAGATCCTTGTCGTAGGCCGAGGGCAGGCCCTTCAGCACCGTGAGCAGCGTCATCAGCCCGCCGACCAGGCGGCCGGCCTTGCCGCGCAGGAGTTCGAACGAATCCGGGTTTTTCTTCTGGGGCATCAGGCTCGAGCCGGTCGAATAGGCGTCGGCCAGCCGCACGAAGCCGAACTCGCTGGTGCTGTAGAGCACGATGTCCTCGGCGAGGCGGCTGAGGTGCACGCCGATCATGGCGGCGGCGGCGAGGAACTCGATGGCGAAATCGCGATCGCTGACCGCATCGATGCTGTTGGGTGTCACCGCGTGCATGCCGAGTTCGGTGGCGAGCGCCATACGATCGATGTGCAGCGGCGTACCGGCGATGGCACCCGCGCCCAAGGGCAGCGTCGCGGTACGGCGCGCTGCATCGGCGAGCCGTTCGCGGTCGCGCTGCAGTGGCCAGAAGTGCGACAGCAACCAGTGTGCCAGCAGCACCGGTTGCGCCCGCTGCAGGTGGGTATAGCCAGGCATCAACGCGGTCTCGGCAGCCTCGGCCTGCGCCAGCAGCGCCTGTTGCAGTGCACGCAACCCGGCATCGATGCGCGCAATCGCGCCGATCGTCCACAACCGCAGATCCGTCGCCACCTGGTCGTTTCGGCTGCGGCCGGTGTGGAGCTTGCCCGCCACCGGGCCGGCCAGCTCGCCCAACCGGCGCTCGACAGCAGTGTGAATGTCTTCGTCGCCGGGCTGTGGGGCGAACGTACCGGCGGCGAACTCGGCGTGGACCGCCTGCAGACCCCGCTCGAGGGCGTCGGCTTCGTCGGCGCTGATCACCCCGACTGCCGCCAACTGCCGAGCCCAGGCGCGGCTGCCGCGGATATCCTCGGCCCACATGCGTCGATCGAAGGGAAACGAGTCATTGAAGCGTGCCATCTGAGCATCGATGCCACCGGTGAAACGCCCACCCCACATGGTTCAATCCTTTCATCATGGCCGGGCACCAACGGATCACGTGGTGTAATGGGCGTTGATTTCGACGTATTCCTTCGAGAAATCGCACGTCCAGACCGTCGTTGCGGCGCCGCCACGCCCGAGATCCAGCGTGACGATCACCGGGTCCTGGCGCAGCAGCCGCGACGCCGCCGCCAGATCGGCCTCGAGCGGCAGCCCACCGGCCACGAGTGCGATCTGGTGCGCGCCGACGCCAAACGACAAGGCCAGGGTCGCGGGGTCGATCTCGGCACCACTATAGCCGGCGGCGCACAACACGCGCCCCCAATTGGGATCACCGCCGTGCACTGCCGTCTTGAACAGTGGCGAGCGTGCGATGGCATTCGCCACCTGGTGCGCCTCGGCAGCATCAGCAGCACCCGTGACGCGGACTTCGATCAGGCGCGTAGCGCCTTCGCCGTCGCGCGCGACCTGTTGCGCCAATGCGATGCATGTCGTGCTCAGCGCTTCGCTGAACGCTGCCAGCTCGGCATCGCCGATGACCACGCCCGAGCTGCCCGAAGCCAGCAGCAGCAGCGTGTCGTTGGTGCTGGTATCACCATCGACGCTGATGCGGTTGAAGCTTCGATCGGCAGCATGGCGCAGCGCCCGGTCGAGCAATGCCGGCGCGATCACCGCATCGGTCGTCACGATCGCCAGCATCGTCGCCATCGTCGGATGGATCATCCCGGCGCCCTTGCACATGCCGGCGATCGTCACCTGGCCACCGGCGAGCGCAACCTGATGGTTCACGACCTTCGGCCGGGTGTCGGTCGTCATAATGGCGCGGGCTGCGGCGCCGGCACCCGGCTGCGCCGCCGACGGGGTCGTGGTGAGCGCCAGCACCCCGGCGCTCAGCCGGGCCATATCCAGCTGTCGGCCGATCACGCCGGTCGACAGCACCAGCACCGCGTCGCTGTCACAGCCGAGCCGCTCGGCGGTCAGCGCCGCCGTCGCGCGGCAGTCGTCCATGCCACGCGGCCCGGTGCAGGCATTGGCATTGCCGGCGTTGACGATCACCGCACGGATGCCGGCAGGATTGCGCTGCAGCACTGCCTGGTCATACAGCACCGGCGCCGCCTTGACGCGGTTGGTGGTGAACACACCAGCCGCGCTGCATGGTGTCGCGCTGGTCACCAGCGCCAGATCCAGCGCGCCGTTCTTCTTCAGGCCACACGCGGTCGCCAGGGCAGCAAACCCCGGCGCCAGCGTGAACGACGCCAGTTCATCGCTCATCGCAGCCACCTCCCTGTAGCACCGGCCTCAGCGGCCGTCGGTCAACGCCTGCAGCTTGATCGGCAAACCAAAGATCGTGATGAACCCCGCGGCATCCTGCTGGTTGTAGCTCTCGCTCATGGTGAAGCTGGCGATGTCGGGGTTATAGAGGCTACGCGCCGCCTTGCGGCCGACCAGCGAGGCGTTGCCCTTGTACAGCTTGATGCGGGCCGTGCCGGTGACATGCTGCTGGGTGGCGTCGAAGAATGCCTCGAGCGCCTCACGCAGCGGCGTGAACCACTGGCCGTTGTAGACCACCTCGGCGTAGCGTTGGGCCACGACGTCCTTGTAGTGCAGCGTGTCGCGATCCAGCGTGATCTGCTCGAGGCCCTGATGCGCCACGCGCAGGATGGTGCCACCCGGCGTCTCGTAGACGCCATGGCTCTTCATGCCCACCAGCCGGTTCTCGACCAGATCGATGCGGCCGACGCCGTGGCGCCCGCCGATCTCGTTGAGCCGGGTCAGCAGCGCCACCGGCCCGAGCGTGGTGCCATCGATGCTCACCGGCGTGCCGCGCTCGAAGCCAATCTCGACATACTCCGCCTGGTCGGGTGCCTGCTCCGGCGCGACCGTGAGCGTATACATCGGCTCCTCGGGCTCCTGCCATGGGTCTTCGAGGACACCCCCCTCGTGCGACATGTGCCAGATGTTGCGGTCACGGCTGTAGATCGAACGCAGCGTCGCGCTGACCGGAATGTTGAACTCGGCGGCATATTCCAGTGCATCTTCGCGCGAACGGATGTTCCACTCGCGCCAGGGGGCGATCACGCGCAGCCGTGGATTGATCGCCATGTAGGTCAGTTCGAAGCGCACCTGATCGTTGCCTTTGCCGGTACAGCCATGCGCCACCGCATCAGCGCCCTCGAGCAGCGCGATCTCGGCCTGGCGCCGTGCGATCAACGGCCGCGCGACGGATGTCCCCAGCAGGTACAACCGCTCATAGGTCGCCCCCGAGCGCAACAGCGGGAACAGGTAGTCGCGAACGAACACCTCGCGCATGTCTTCGACATAGCACTTCGAGGCGCCACTCGCGATCGCCTTCTCCTCCAACCCGCTCAGCTCGTCATCCTGGCCAAGGTTGCAGCAATAGCAGATGACCTCGGGATTGCCGTAGTTCTGCTTCAGCCACGGCACGATGATGCTGGTGTCGAGACCACCCGAATATGCGAGAACGACCTTCTTGACCTGCTTGTCCATTGGGGGCTCCTGTCAACGTCCAGAACGAGCGAGCGGGCTATCCTTCGGCGCGTTGCCGCTGCAGCGCGTGATGGTGCTGCAACGAACGAACGCGCAAGTCGGCGTGCTTGAGTGCGCGGATCGCCGGCACCATCGCCGCGGCGGCGGTGAGCGTCGTCACGAGCAGCACGCCGTAGCGGATGGCGGCAGAGCGAATGGCCTGGCCGTCGGCATAGGCCTGCGGCCCGAGCGGGGTGCTCACCACCAACCCGACACGCCCCTGGGCGATCAGGTCGACGGTGGTGAACCCACCCTGCGAGACTTTGGCGACCGCCTCGGCGGGAATGCCGACGCCATTCAGCCAGCCGGCGGTGCCATGCGTGGCGTAGATCGTGAACCCGAGCTTGACGAGATCGCGGGCGATGCGCACGATGGCGCCCTTGTCGTAATCATTCACCGTCAGCAGCACGCCGCCACCAGTGGGGATACGTTGCCCGGCGCCCATCTGGGCCTTGGCAAACGCATGGCCGAAACTCGCGGCATGCCCCATCACCTCGCCCGTCGAGCGCATCTCCGGGCTCAGATGCACGGCCGCACCCGGGAACTTGTCGAAGGGCAGCACGGCCTCTTTGACGAAGAACCCATCCAGGGGCGGCTCGACCGTCAACCCGAGCTCGGCGAGCGTGCGCCCGGCTGCCGCCTGTGCGGCGATGCGCGCCAGCGGCACGCCCGTCGCCTTGGCGACGAACGGCACCGTGCGCGACGAGCGCGGATTGACTTCGAGCACGTACACCTCGTCATCGAGGATGGCGTACTGAATGTTCATCAGCCCCCGGACACGCAGCGCCTTGCCGATCCGGATGGTCTCGTCGCGGATGATCGCGAGATGATAGGCGCTGACCTTGTAGGGTGGCATCACCATCGCCGAATCGCCGGAGTGCACGCCGGCTTCCTCGATGTGCTCCATGATGCCGCCGATCACTACGTCTTCGCCGTCGGAAACCGCGTCGACGTCGATCTCCAACGCGGACGTCAGGTACCCGTCCACGAGGATCGGATGATCCGGCGAGGCCTGGACGACATTCCGCAGGTACTCCTTGA
>CAIQIY010000657.1 GCA_903871975.1 uncultured Chloroflexota bacterium
ATCCCCGGCAGTTTTGCTCTGCTCGATGCGATCGTCGAACTGGGATGCAATACCATCGACACCGCGCATGTCTATGGCCAGGGCGATGTCGAGCGGACCGTCGGCCGTTGGGTGGCCGAGCGCGGCAATCGCGACCAGCTGGTGATCATCTGCAAGGGTGCGCATCACAGTCAGGACCGGCGGCGCGTCACGCCGCATGACATCACGGCCGACATCTACGATACATTGGCCCGGCTACAGTTCGATCACCTGGATCTGTACCTGCTGCATCGCGATGATCCGTCGGTGCCGGTTGGGCCGATCGTCGAGACACTGCATGCCCATCGCGTCGCTGGGCGCATCGGGCCATACGGCGGCTCGAACTGGTCGTACGAGCGCATCGCCGAAGCCAATGCCTACGCCGCGGCACACGGCCTGCACCCGTTCGTCGCCAGCAGCCCCAACTTCAGCCTGGCGGATCAGTACCAGGCCCCGTGGGAGGGCTGCATCAGCATCAGCGGCCCGGCGAATGCCACGGTGCGCGCCGCCTACCAGGCCAGCCAGATGCCACTGTTCACCTGGTCGAGCCTGGCGGGTGGCTTCTTCTCGGGGCGCTTGCGACGCGACAATCTGGATTCGTTCGAGGAGTACCTCGACCGGTTGGCGGTGACGTCGTATGCCGGCGAGGAGAACTTCCGCCGGTTGGATCGGGCGCAGGCGTTGGCCGAGGCGCGCGGCCTGACCATTCCACAGATCGCGATGGCGTATGTGATGAGCCAGCCGCTGAACATCTTCGCCCTGGTTGGGTGCCGCACGGTCGAGGAGTTTCGCGACAACGTGGTGGCGAGCGACGTGCGCCTGAGCGACCAGGAGTGTGCCTGGCTGGATCTGCGCGCCGATTCGCCACACTGAACGGCGCTGATCACCCTGTGTGGTGTCGGGCGATGGCCTGACGGTGCATCAGTGCTCGGGGCACCGGATGGCTGCCGCACCGACACCAACGGCACCTACGGCGTGTGCCGGCACCACCGGCCGCGGCCGCGATGCTGCCCTGGCGCCATGCGGATCGGTGGGGCGCGTGGCATCCGGCCGGTGGGCATACGCGCGTGGCGCACCTGGTTGCTGCCACGTAGCGACGCCCGGTGTGCCGGTCCGCGCCATGATCATCGGTCGCGTGCGACCACATGCCTGCATGCTATGCAATGGCCCATGGCGGTGCATCGTCATCACATATGCGCCAGTTGTCGTAGACCGGCGTAGATCGTTGCTTCACGTGCGATGGGGCGCGCTATGCAGCCTATGGCACCACGCATTCCGGCATTTCCGACTGATGACGCACCGATCGGCCATGGCACGCGCCATCATTGCATCATCCCACCACGAAGCCAGTGAACTCGGTGTCATCTGCATCAATCACATATTCCTGATCATGGTGGCAGGAATCAGCAATCTATCCGCTGCGATATGATCAGGTGCCATCATTGGCGCTTGACCAGTCTGGCATCACGCGGTAGACTGCAGCAGATCTCGCAAAGAAAGGGTGCGCGGTGAGTGCGCAACGACCGAACATTCTGAGTGCTCCGGCATTCGCGCAGTATCTTGCGCGTCGGCTGACCCTGCACGACGACGTCCTGAGCGATGTAACCATCGTCGACGGCATGGTCCATGCGCAGGTCGGTGCGCGTCGCGCGGCAGCCGCACTCGACCGGTTCCATCGGGCATACACCGAGCGGCCCGACGAGCTCGATGCCATCGTCAGTGCACTCGTCGCCGTGCTGACGTCCGACATCCCGGAGCGGTCAGAGCGTGGCTTTGCGGCGATCGCGCCGCGCCTGTTGCCGATGCTCAAACCAGCCGAAATCCTGCTCGGCGTCCGCGAGCGTGGTGTACCGATGCTGGCCTACCGGGATTTTCCCGGCGAGCTGATCATCACCTACGTGATCCGCGAAGCACACAGCGTCGTGTACGTCAACGAAGTCCAGCTCGAAGCCTGGGGCATCGGTGTCGACGAGCTGCACCATCACGCCAGCGTCAACCTTCGCCAGCGGACCGCACAGGCCCGGGCCATCTCGGTCGGCGAAGGCCCGCGGCGGCTGTTCATGTTCAATACCGGCGATGGCTGCGACGCAGCGCGGATCCTGCTGACCGACATCATCGAAACCTGGGCCAGCCACGTGATGGGCACGCTGGTGATCGGCATTCCGCATCGCGACCTGCTCATCGGCTTCGGTGATGCCGACGCCGAATTCGCCCAGGCCGTCGCGCAGCAGATCCAACTCGAAGCGCTGGCGAGTTCGGTACGGGTCACCGAGCAGCTCTTCAGCCTGCAGCGTGCACGCCTGATCCCGTACGAGAGTCACTGACCAATCCGCGGCAGATTCGCATGTACCTCTGAGGAGCAGCGATGGAGACTGGCATCGGCGTCTTGACGCTCTGCGCGTATGCGATCGCGATCATCGCCGGCATACGCCGACGCACCGCGTCATATCTGCTGATCCTCATCGGTTCGCACGTGATGGTGCTGCCTGGCCTGTTGTGGCAACAGCTGTACGGGTTTCACTACGATGTGCAGCGGCCCGCGATCGTGAGCACCGCCGACGAGATCATCCCGGTCGTCGTGCTGGTCGGCGCGTGGATCGCACTGGCCCCGGCGATCGGGATGGCTGCACTGACGCCGCGGCTGGGCTGGATGCCGCGGTACGCGCTGGCGCTGCTGACCTTCCTGATACTCACCGGCTATCACACCGCACTCGACGGCATCGGCAGCAGCGCCGCACTCTGGCGCGAGACGACCGCCGTTCCCGCATGGTTGCCGATGGCGCTACCCAATGCCGCCGCCCACGCACTCGTTGCCCTGGTCGTGTGGTTCGCCCTGGACGGCACGCGACGCTACGGCACGATCAGCAAAGCCGTGTTTTTGTTGCCCGCTCCACTGCTGGCGGCGCTCGTCGTTCACGGTGTCGTAGCCGCACCACGCTACATCACCAGCATGCTGGCGCTCGACGCGCCGTGGCGCGAAGCCGGGACGGTCGGGGCGTTGGTACTCTGCCTGTGGGGTGCACACATCGTGGCGCTGGCGTTCGTCCGCAGCACACCGTCAGCACTGGTGAGCGAGCAGGGCCGGCCGGCTCAGTGATCGCGGCGCCGGCAGATTCCGACGCCGTCGCGCAGTGGCACGATCACCGATTCGAGCTCGGGGTGGCTCATGATCGCCCGGTTGAATTCCTGGATGCCCCGCACCGTCGGCGCGGCATCGTCCTCGAGCACCAGTGCATTGCACAACACGTTGTCGGCGATCAGCAGGCCCCCTGGCCGCAGGAGCGGGACACACATCGCCAGGGCGCGCAATGCCTCGCCCTCGCCCGACAGGTGGCGCAGGATGTCGAGGAACACGAGATCGTACGGCCCGGCGAGCTGGCCGAGCTCGCTGAACCATTCGCCCTGATGGATGGTGAATTGCTCGCCGAACCCGGCGCGCGTCACCCACGTACGTGCCAGCGCGATGCGTGCCGGATCGCGCTCGATGGCGGTGAGCCGACCGCCGGCCGGCGCGATCGCCCGCAACAGCCAGGTGGCGGCATACCCAGTGGCGGTGCCGATCTCGAGCGCCTCGCGCGTGCCATGCATGCGTGCGAGCAGATACAACAGCTGGCCCTCGACCGGGCCAACCAGCGGCCAACCCTTCTGATACCCCTCGCGCTCGAGGTCAGCCAGCGGGGCAGGGCGCGGCGGCATCAGACTCGCCAGGTAATCGTCGATCGCGATATTGGTGATGTCGTCGCGCACCACGGCCTCCTCGCACCGGTTCGGTCTGCTTCATTCGACGCCCTGATTGTAGCACACACGGTAGCATGTCAGTGCGGCATGTCGATCTCGGTACGCCGTGGCAGGTCGGCGCCGGCGCGGCCGCAGGTGATCGCTGCCGCGGCCGCTGCGAAGTGCAGACACGCGGCCAGCGTGTCGTCATCGAGTGTCCGCACGGCTGCACGCGCCAGCACTCGGCGTTCGGCGAGCGCGACCAGCAACGCTGCATCGACGGTATCACCGGCGCCGATGGTGTCGACCACCCGCACCGGACGCGCCGGAACCCGAATCGCATCGGCGGCACCGTCGCGCCAGGCTGCGAGGCCATGCTCGCCATCGGTGATCACCACCAGCCCGGCACCCTGCGCCAGGATGTGCCGCGCAGCCTGCTCCGGCGCGGCGTGCGGCATCAACCAGGCCAGATCGACCGTGCTCAACTTGACCACGTCGGCGAGCGTGTACAGGCGCGCAATGCGCTCGCGATAGCCTGCCTCGTCGTCGACCAGTGCCGCACGAATGTTGGGGTCGAATGAGATCAGCCGCCGGCCGTGAGCCTGATCGCACAGCCACAGCAGCGTGTCGGCCGTTGGTTGTCGGATGATCGCCACCGAACCCACGTGAATGGCTGCGCTCTGTTCGATGAGCTGCGCGTCGACCAGTGCCGGGACGAACTGAGCATCGGCGGCGCCGGCGCCATAGAACGTGTAGGCTGGTTCACCGTGCTCGACTGCGACGAAGCTGAGCGTGCTCGGTGCCTCGAGGTCCACCAGAAAGCGCGTGTCGACCCCCTCGGCATTCAGAAACGCGCGCACGCTGCGGCCAAAGAAATCGCGCGAGAGCGCACCCGCAAAGCCGGCGGGCTGCCCCAGCCGCGCGATCCCGAGCGCCACGTTCATCGGCGACCCACCAGGGACCATGCGAAATCCGACTGTGCGTCCATGCTCGATGATCGGCAAGAAGTCGATCACAACCTCGCCGAGGCTGGTGATTCGGGGACTCATCAGCTCCTCCTGGGCATTCCGGCGGTCCAGCGACCGGACGACTATGGTACCATAGGGCGAATGCATGCGATCGGGAGGCGACGATGACACGACGACCATCGGTGGTGCTGTTCGATCTCGGCGGAGTGCTGGTCGAAGTTGCCGGTGCAGCCCGGACGATCGCCTGGGCCGGGATGGCGTCGCATCAGGCGTTGTTCGGGCAGCTGCTCACCTCCGAAGCCTTTCGCCAATTCGAGATGGGCCGCCGCTCACCGGAGTCGTTCGCCCAGGCGATGTGTGCCGAGCTGCGGCTGCCGGTCGGTCCGGCAACGTTTCTGGCGGATTTCGCCGGCTGGCCCAACCGCGTGCTGCCTGGTGCGCCCGAGCTGATCGCCGCGATCCCCGACGATGTGGTGGTGGCGTGTCTTTCGAACAACAACGCCGTGCACTGGCCACGCCTGTCGGGCGAACTCGGGCTCGGTCGGCTGTTCGCGCAACAATTCCTGTCGCATCACCTCGGCATGATCAAGCCCGACCCGGCGATCTATCATCACGTTATTCGCGCGCTCGCGGTGC
>CAIQIY010000658.1 GCA_903871975.1 uncultured Chloroflexota bacterium
CCGCCACAACCGCGGCCGACTTCCGGGCCACCGAGCTCACAGCCGTAGATCGGCACGCCGGGCCGCAGTTCGTTGCGAAAGATGACGTCGCCGACACCCAGCTGGTCTTCCTTGCCGGCCTCCTTGAAGTGTCGCCATTGCTCGCCGAGCGTCGGCAGCGAGTGGCCACCGAAGATCGTGTTGCACGAATCGTGCTTGGGATCGCAGCCGAGCTGCAACACCCGGTGGCCATCGAACGTGAGGCGCGCAGTGAGATTCGAGGTGAAGAAGCTCTTCCCCATGCCGCCTTTGCCGTAGATTGCCAACATTCGTGGTGCCATCATCGCCCTCCGCAATCGCGTCGATTCATTCCCAGTCGAGGATGAGTTTCAGACAGGTGGGATCATCGAGTGCCGTGGCGTAGGCCGCCTGGTACTCGGCGATCGGTCGGCGGTGTGTGATCAGCGGTGCCAGATCGAGCGCACCCGACTGCAGTGCTGCCAGGCAGCGTTGCAGGTCGCCGTGCGCCCATTCGCGCGCGGTGAGCAACCGGGCCTGCCGCAGGAACAGCGGCATGTACGGCACGTGCAGCTCATCGTAGTAGCCAAGCAACAGGATGGTCCCGCCATCGCCGAGCTGCGGCAACGCCGCCGTCAGCGCAGCCATCGAGCCGCTCGCCTCGATGATGATGTCGAAGCGCCCGTCCGCCGCATCGTAGCCGCGCTGCGTCGTATCGATCCGCACATCGGCATGGCTGAGCGCCAGCCGCACCGGGTTGCGGTCGGCGACCGTCACGTGCGCGCCGTGCCCGGCTGCCAGCCGTGCCGCAATCTGGCCGACCGGCCCCTGGCCGAGCACGAGGATCCGGCTGCCGCGCGTGGGGGCTGCCAGGTCGATGCCGTGGAATGCGGTCGCCGCCAGCGCCAGCAGTACACCGAGCGATGGCTCGAGTGTGCCGAGTGGCACCACACGCGCCGCATCGACGATCAACTGCGCGGATTGGCCGCCCCATGCGGCATTGACGTCGTGGAAGCACCGTGCGCCACCGACATAGACCCACTCGCCGAGCCGGGCCGCCGGCACATCGGCGCCGACCGCACTGATGACGCCGACGGTTTCGTAACCCGGGACGACGGGGAATTGCAGCATCGGGTGCGGCATGCGCCCAGCCAGCAACATGCGCTCGGTCCCGGCGCTGATCGAGGTGTGCCGCGTCGTCACGACCACATCGCCCGGGCCGGCGGGCAACAACGCGACGTCGCGGAATGTCAGTTCGTGGGGGGCGCTGATCACCAGCGCGCGGGTGGCCGTCATGTCGTCGCTCCGCGCCGCTGCCGCGCCGCCGCAATGCCGCGCCGCACGAACTGCGCACAGTTGATCAGGTATGTCACGTAGGCGATGAGCATCAACTGCAGCAAGGCATGCTCGGGCCAATGCAACGCCTGTGCGACGAAGTACAGGTTGTGGGTGATCATCGCCACCGCATTGCCGAGATCCTCCCAGAAGAACTCGCGCGCCATGAAGTAGTGCCCGTAGATTTCGTGTTCCCAGAACATGCCGGTGATGGTGATCGCCCATAACAGCGCGATCTTGAGCAATACGCTCGCCGTCGCCAGCTCGTAGCCCTCGCCCGTGAGCAGCGTGCGCACCACCAGCGCAAAGCTCACCAGAAAGACCAGGAACTGGACAGGCGCCAGGATCGCCTGGACGGTGGTCCAGCGGCTGGCGTCGCGCCGCCGCAATTGTTCGGGGGTATACCTCGTCATGACGGCGACTCCACACCGGGTGCGATCGGCGCACCACGCCCGGCTGCGCCGTACCTGCCGCGCGAGCGGCGGGGTTCGGCCGCCACGCTCGATGCCCGGCGCAGAGAACGCGAGCACTCGTGCTCACGGGCGATCATCAACAATCGCTGCGTGCATTATAATCGACGCACGTTCAGCATGTAAACAGACACAAAGGCTGTACAAAGGCTCGACATTCTGCATACAGCGGAGATCGCCATGCTTCTTGAGCCGGGACCACTCAGTATTGTCGTCGATGGACGCCGCGTGGATCGCGACATCATCGATCGCGGCATCGCACATGCGGCGCTGCTGCAACGCGAACTGGCATGGATCGTGCGGGTACCGACGCGCACCCAGGACGGATTGTTGGCGCCGATCGCCGAGCAGTGGCGGGCGGCTCTGCCGGCCGATGCCGCACAGGCACCGATCACCGTGCTGCGCTCGGCGGCCTACGGCGCATGGCTGGCACAGCAGCCGGCCGGCGCGCTGCTCGGGCTGGCACCCGATCGACGCGGCGGCCTGTGGCGCTGGGTGGCGCCGAATGCCGAAGAACAACACCTCACGGCATGCCACACGCCACTGGTCGCACTGGCGGCAGCGGCGCGGCCCTTGCGGCAGATCCTGTTCCCCGCAGACCTGACGCGACGCTCGGCCCCGGCGCTCGAGGCGACGATCGCGCTCTGCCGACGCTTCGGCAGCACACTCCACCTGGTGCACATCTTCGGCGGGCCACCGCGGCCGTTCGATGCAACCGAACAAACGGAACGCAGCGCGCAGCGCACCGCTCGAGCGCTCTACGATCTGGACCGCGCCATGCTGAACACCTGGGCCGAGCGGGCGCGTGCCGCCGGCGTCGCCGTCACCGCCCAATATGCCGAGGGCGAACCGACGCCGCAGATCCTGCGGTATGTCGAGCAGCACGACATCGACTGGCTGCTGCTCGTGAGCCACGGTGCCCGCGACCAGCGCGACATCCTCGGTGGCACCACCACCGCACAGCTGATTCGCCGCACCAACCGACCGGTGATCGCGTGGCGCAGCGCCGCCAGCCCGGGATAGGGTCAGCGCAGCGGGCGCGCCGGCAGCGCGGCGTCGTCGGCCACCGCAGCCGGTCGGCGCCGCGAGCGCAGGCCCCAATCCCACAGTCGTAGCGGGATGGGCAGCACCAGCAACCACAGCTCGAGCACCCCCAACGCGGTGAGGAATGCGACAAACGTGTAGCCGGTCGCCGTGAATGCCGACGCCAGCGGATCGAAGGCACGCTGCGCGAGCAGCACCATCAGCGCAGTGCTCAGCGTGATCGACAGCGGAAAGAAGCGATTCATCGGGCGATGGCTGAAGAATGCCGCCAGGTAGCGCATCTGATCCGGCAGGAATTCCTCGTTCAGATTGCGCACACCGAAGAAGACATTCAACTTCGAGACCTGATGCATGCCCCACAGGATGGCGAAGGTCGCCGGGCCAAACGGATTGGCACCACCCCACGACACCAGCAGGACTGCCACCGCGCTCACGATGATCGCCAGCTCGTGGTAGAGGCACGTCTCGACGCCGTGCCAGAAGTGGCGCAATCCGCGGCATCCCGCCGATGTTACTCTTCTCGATCTCGATCTCGTGTTGATTAGGAAGCTCATGGCTGCGCTGCTGTAATCGTTTGTAGTGATTGTAAACGGCAACGGAGAGCACCTTTTTGGCTTCGTCCTGACCGATCACGTACTCATCCAAAAAGCGTTTGATCTCGGTGGGTTTTTTTACAGACAGCTTAAAGCTGGTCTTGTTCTTATCTTCTTTAATGGCCAGTTCTTGGTCGATGATCTCGCGGGCATGCTCGACACAATTCTCACAGATATGGCCGTCTTGCCCGGCAATCAGGATCTTGACCTCGTCGCGACTGCGACCACAAAATGAGCAATGAAGCGTATTCTTAGCCATCCCACAAAATTAAAAAAACCGCCCCGAAAGGGACGGTTAATATTTTAATAGAATATTAATCAATCAGTTATAGCTTATTTAAAAGCTTGTCAGCGATGCCGTACTCAATAGCCTGCTTGGCATCCATCCAATAGTCTCGGTCAAAGTCCTTCATGATCTGTTCTACGGTCTTACCACAGTTTTTGGCCAAGATGCCGGCCCCGATCTCTTTGACCCGGCGGGTTTGCTCGGCCTGGATCTCCAGGTCGGCACTCACCCCACGAATATAGCCGCCGAGCGAGGGTTGGTGGATCATGACCTCTCCGTGGGGGAAGATGTAGCGTTTGCCTTTGGCTCCGCCGCTCAACAAAATACTGCCCATAGACGCTGCCAGTCCCATACAGATGGTACTAACAGGGCTGCTGATCATTTGCATGGTATCGTACATGACCATACCACTGGTTACGACCCCACCAGGGCTGTTGATATAGAATTTGATCTCTTCGCCCGGTTTATCGGCTTCGAGTAGCAATAATTTGCTCACCACGTCTTTAGCCGATTTGTCGTCGACCACGCCCCATAGGTAAACGGCTCTTTTTTCAAAGAAATAACGTTCGAGTTTTTTACTGAAC
>CAIQIY010000659.1 GCA_903871975.1 uncultured Chloroflexota bacterium
CCCATGTTGAAGATGTTGGCCCCCATCGCGAGCAGCCCGCCGTCCTGAAAGAGCAACGCCTGCAGGCCGACGACGACCGCCATGACCAGGACGCCCGACCACGGACCGAGCAGCAGTGCCGCGAGTGCGCCACCGAGCAGGTGGCCGGATGTGCCACCGAGCACCGGGAAGTTGAGCATCTGCGCAGCGAAGATGAATGCTGCCATCACGCCCATCAGCGGTACCTGACGCTCATCGAGTTCGCGGCCGGTGCGCCTGACTGCTACCGCGACTGCGACGATGGTGAGGACCCACCAGGCCAGCGCAACCGGAGTCGTCAGAAAGCCGTCGGGGATGTGGAGGCCTAGCGCGAGTCCATCCAGCCACTGCGATTCCATCGCGTACTCCTGTCTGTCGATCGTCCGTTGGCGAGGCTACGGTTGCTGCCCGGGCGATCGTGTCGTTGCATCGGTATTGCTACTGATGCGTACATGCAATTATACGCAAGAACACGCAGTGATGGATCTGCGCGCGCCCTCGGGTTGGCGCTCGCCCTGCCCGTTGATGGAGGAGTGAGCATGCAGGATTCCGATCACCGAGTCTCATGGCAGGCCGTCGGTGAGCTGGTCGTTGTCGGCCTGGTGTGGGCGGCTGTCCTCACCATCGCGCTGCAGTTCGCCGCTGCACTCGATGGCACGGCTGGCGCGGCAACGGCATGGCAGCGGACGCTGGCTGCACTGGCATTCCATCTGGGCATGCTCGTCGCTGCTGTGTGGCTCGTCATCCGGCACTCGGGCTGCGTGGCAGTGGGTCTGCGTCGCTGTGAGTGGCACTGGTACGGTGTTGCACTACTGTTGGTGCCGGTGTGTGTGGTACTCGGCATCGTCGTGCGCTGGCCGGGTGTCATCAGCGCACGCGATGCATTCGGCGGAGGCATGCTCGCGCCATGGCAGCTCGCGACGATGATCGCCCTCGTCGTCATCGTCGGGCCTGCGACCGAAGAGCTGATCGTTCGCGGCGTGCTGCAGCCATTGTTGCAGCGCCGCTGGGGCATCGTCGGTGTGGCCGTCGGTGTGCTGGGATTCGTGCTGGCACATGGGCTCGCCGGCGGTGGTGCCGGCGTGGTGGCGCTCGGCATCGCCGCGAGCTGGCTGCGGCTGCGCAGCGGCGCGATCATCCCTGGCCTGTTGCTGCATGCGCTGTATAATCTGGTCGTGTTGATGGCTGTGATGCTGACCGGCTGACGCAGCCGTGGTGTGGCGGCGCATCGGAGTCACGCTGAAGCGGGAGTGCGCCGACGGACGCCACGCCCGAGGCATTGTGATCGGGTGCTGCCAGCTGCATGCCTGGTGATGATCGAGGCACTGGCCGGCCGGATCAGCTCCCCTGGTGGTGAATACCGCAGACATGAGGCATTCCGATGCGCATCCTGAACCGTGAAGCCGTCCGTGCCGCAGTACCCATGATCGCCGCGATCGATGCAGTCGCCGGTGCATTCGCCCAGCTCTCGCTGGGTCAGGCTGAGGCGCCGCTGCGCACATCGCTCGCGCAGGCTGCCCATCAGTCGCATACGTTCTTCATGCCAGCGCTGCTCGCCGAGCAGGCTGGCCTCGGGCTCAAGGTCGTGTCGGTGTTTCCGCATAACCAGGCGCGCCATGGGCTGCCAGGCATTCATGCCGTCGTCGTCTTGATCGATGCTGCGACCGGCCAACCAGCGGCGCTTCTCGATGGCACGTACCTCACGGCCTTGCGCACGGGTGCCGCATCCGGTGCGGCAACACGCGCGCTGGCACGCGACGACGCGCGCGTGCTGGTGATCTTCGGTGCCGGCGCGCAGGCGCCACAGCAGGTCGAGGCGGTCTGCGCGGTTCGGCCGATCGAGCAGGTGCTGATCGTCAACCGGAGCCGGGAACGCGCCGAAGCGCTGTGCACCATGCTGCGCGCAACCATCACCGGCGCCGACATCGATATCGCCACCGATGGTCGGAGTGCACTCGCACGGGCGGATGTGGTATGTTGTGCCACCTCATCGCATACTCCGCTCTTCGACGATGCCGACATCCGCCCGGGCACGCACATCAATGGAATTGGCTCGTTCACACCACAGATGGCCGAGGTGCCGGTCGCAACCATCGCGCGTAGTCGCGTCGTGGTCGATCAGCGCCTGGCCGCATGGCACGAATCCGGCGATCTGGTCGCGGCCCGCGCAGCCGGTGTCGTCGATGAGCACGCGGTCACCGAGCTCGGTGAGATCGTCGCGGGCGTGTGCCCCGGGCGCAGCACCGCACACGAGATCACGTTCTTCAAGTCGGTGGGCAACGCCGTGCAGGATATCGCGGTCGCCCAAGTGGCCTGTGCCATGGCGCAGGCGCGTGGCCTCGGCACCGTGGTGTCGCTGGCATGACCACGGCGCACACCGGTGGGTCGGTGAGCGGCGTTGATGCATCGGCACGCAGGGGTTGTGTTGTCGGAGCAGCCGCCAGCAACACCGTGATGCCCGCGCCACGATTGGTGGCTGACGCGGCTGATGCGTGAGGTGCAGCGCCGGACACCTGTGCCGGCCCGGGCCGCATACGACAACGCGCCGAGGGCTCGAAAGCCTCGGCGCGGCGCTGGCGGGGAGGGAGGG
>CAIQIY010000660.1 GCA_903871975.1 uncultured Chloroflexota bacterium
CGGGCACCGCGGCATCCAGCGCTCGAAGCCACGGATCCAGCCCAGGACGCCGTCGAGATCGCGTTGACGCAGCGTGCCGTCGCCGACGGCATGCCGTTGCTGGGCATCTGCCGTGGCATTCAGTTGCTGAATGTGGCGCTGGGTGGTTCGCTCTACCAGGACATCGATGCCGAACTGCCGGGGGCGCTGGATCACCGCGCGAGCATTCACCAGCGCGACATGGCGTACCTGGCGCATCCGGTGCAGCTCGATGCGACGTCGCAGCTGGCCGGATTGCTGGATTGTGGCGAATTGGTGGTGAACACCCTGCACCATCAGGCGCTGCGCGATTGTGCACCGGGCGTGCGGGTGGTGGCGCGCGCGCCCGATGGCGTCGTCGAAGCACTCGAAGGCGTCGGTGCCGGATTCCTGTTGGCGGTACAGTGCCACCCCGAAGAGTTGTGGGCCGCGGCCGATCCGCGCTGGCGCCGTATGTTCGACGGCTTCATCGCCGCAGCGCGCGGCTGACCCAGTGGCCGCTGCAACACCATGCGCCGTGACGCCTGCGCTGCGATCGCGTGGGTGCGAGCGCGACGTGGATGCCTGTCGATCACGACATCGCACGGCATTGACGTAGCCCTGGGCAAACGTCCGCTGCCAGTTGCCGGCGAGCACGCCACCGTGTAAGATGTTCCGACACCACAGTGCCGCCAACCAGCGGGAGGGAGCACGGCCGCCATGGACTTCACATCGATCGATGCGCTGCAGCAGGCGTTGCTCGAGCGGCACTATGTCGCCGATCGTCAGCTGGTCACGTCGCTGTTTCTGGCACTCAAGCTGCAGAAGCCGCTGTTGCTCGAGGGCGAAGCGGGCGTCGGCAAGACCGAGATCGCCAAGACGCTGGCGGCCTTGCAGCAGCGTCCGCTCATTCGCCTGCAGTGTTACGAAGGCCTTGATGTCGCAACCACCATGTACGAGTGGAATTACACGCGGCAGATCCTGCAGATCCGCATGCTCGAGGCCGCTGGCCAGGCAGCGACGGCACTCGAGCAGATCTTCAGCCCCGAGTTCCTGATCCGACGGCCATTGCTGCAGGCGATCGACGGCAGCCACGCACAATCGCCTGTGCTGCTGATCGACGAGCTTGATCGTGCCGACGAAGAGTTCGAAGCATTTCTGCTCGAGTTGCTCTCCGACTGGCAGATCAGCATTCCCGAGATCGGCACCGTGCGCGCCGAGGTGCCGCCTACCGTGATCATCACCAGCAACCGCACGCGCGAGGTTCACGACGCCCTGAAGCGCCGCTGCCTGTTCTATTGGGTCGACTATCCTTCGCTGGCACGCGAGTTCCAGATCGTCACGACGCGCATCCCCGGCGCGGGCGAGCGCCTGTCGCAACAGGTCGTGATGTTCGTCCAGGAATTGCGCCGCATGGAGTTGTTCAAGCTGCCCGGCGTCGCCGAGACGCTGGACTGGACCAGTGCCTTGATGGCGCTCGATGCCCGCGAGCTCAGCGCCGAGTTGGTCGACGATACGCTGGGGGCGATCCTGAAGTACCAGGACGACATCGCCCAGGTGCGTGGCACCGGCCTGAAGGCCTTGCTGCAGAAGGTGGGCGTGTGACGGGCGATGCGTCGTCGGCCGGGGGCCATCTGCTGCAGCACGTGCTGGCGTTCGTCCATCTGCTGCGCGCCACCGGCGTCAAGGTGAGCAACGGTCAGACCATCGACCTGGCGCGTGCGCTGGACGTCGTACCGATCACCAGCCGCGAGGATTTTCGTGGCGCTGCACGCAGCACGTTGATCTGCCGCCACGAGGATCTGCCGTTGTTTGATGCGGCGTTCAGCTTCTACTGGCGCACGGGCAGCGAGTTCGATCCGAGCATGCTGGCCATCCCGATGCTGCGCAGCAAGGCGCGTGCGCTGCGCCTGCCGCCACGGCCGCGCGGCGGCGCCGATGGCGATGGCACACCGCGCGACGAGCGCGAGGAGCGTGTCGGCACGACGCTGACATTCAGCGCGGTCGAGAACCTGCGCCACAAGGATTTTGGCCAATTCAGCCACGACGAGGTGCAGCAGTGCCGCGCGTTGCTGCGGCGCATGGCATGGCGCATCGAGCCACGCCGCACGCGGCGGCGTCGACCGGCGCGCCGTGGTTCGGCGCTCGATCTGCGCCGCATGTTCCGCCGCAACATGCGGTTTGGCGGCGAGCCGCTCGAGATCCGCCGGCGCGCGCCGCGGGTCAGGCCGCGTCCGCTGGTGGTGCTGTGCGACATCAGTGGCTCGATGGATCGCTACAGCCGAGTGTTGCTGCAGTTTTGCTATGCGATCTCGGCTGGCATGCGCCACGTCGAGGCGTTCGTCTTCGGCACGCGCCTGACGCGCATCACACGGATGCTGCGCCATCGCGACATCGACGATGCCGTATCGCTGGTGAGCAAACAAGTCGTCGACTGGTCGGGCGGTACGCGCATCGGTGATGCCGTGA
>CAIQIY010000661.1 GCA_903871975.1 uncultured Chloroflexota bacterium
CGGCGGGCGACACCACGAGCGGTTGCCGGCGTATGCGACCGGTGGCCCGGCGAACTGGCCGCCGGAGCGGTTGCTGCAGAAACTCGACTTCTACCTCGGCCTCGGGTTTCGTGCATTCAAGGTCGGTGCCGGGTACTACGATGCGGCGGTCGGGCGGGCAGTGCCGGCGCGCTCGCCCAGCGCGATCGTCGAGCTCGAGGCGAGCAAGGCGCGCCTGATGCGCGAGCATGTCGGCGCCGACGTCGCCATCCTGATGGACGGGCACATGGGCAACCCACTCGGCGATGCCTGGGATCTGGCGACGGCACGCGCCGTCCTGCAGGCGCTCGAGCCGTATGATCTGTTCTTCTTCGAAGAGCCGTTGCCCTACACCGATCCATGGGGCTACGCCGAGCTGCGTCGCAGTACCAGCATCCCGATCGCCGGCGGCGAATGCCTGACGACGCTGAGCGAATTCCGGCAGTATGCCGATCTCGACGCGCTGAGCATCGCCCAGCCCGACGCTGCATGGGTGGGCGGCATGCTGGAGTTCGTGCGCGTCGCGCGGCTGTTCGATGCGCGTGGCCGCAAGATCGCGACACACTCGTGGGGCGCCGGGGTCGCCCAGATGCAGAACATCCACGCCGGCTTCGCATCGCCCAACACCAGCATCCTCGAGCTCCCACCGGCAGCCGGGCCGCTGCACACCGAGCTGTGGGGCGATTCGCTGGTGATGCGCGACGGCTACGTGTTGCCGCCGCAGGCCCCCGGCCTGGGCGTCCGCCTCACCGACGAAATCAAGCAACGCTACCCGTTCGTGCCAGGCAGCGGCGAGTTCAACACCGTGCCCGGCAAGATTCTGGAGGATTGAGATGCCACCGTATCGCGTAGGGTTCATCGGCTGCGGGCGGATCGCCAGCACGATGGAAGATCAGTCGACGGTGCATCCGGTCTCGATCGCCGGAGCCTTTGCCGCGCAGCCCGACGCGCAGATCGTGGCCGCGAGCAACCGCGGCGGCGCGGCGTTGGCGGCGTTTGGCCAGCGCTGGGGCGTCTCGGCGTTGTACCAGGACTACCGGGCGATGCTGGCCCACGAGCGGCTCGACGTGGTCGTCGTCGCGACCCACCCGCCCAATCACGCCGAGCTGGTGTGTGCCGCCGCCGCAGCCGGTGCCCGCGGCATCTTCTGCGAGAAGCCGATGGCACTGAGCCTGGCCGAATGCGACGCGATGCTGGCAGCATGCCGCGCCAGCGACACGACGCTGCTGATCAACTGCACCCGCCGCTGGTCGGGGCACTACGAAGCGGTGCGGCAGCTGATCGCCGGCGAGGCACTCGGGCCACTGCTGCACATTGTGGCGCACTGTGAAGGCTGCAAGCCCACGCCCGAGTGGGTCGCCGAGACCGAAGGGCCACTGTTGCACGATGCCGTCCACACCTTCGACGTGCTGCGCTTCTTCGCCGGCGAGATCGTCAGCATCCAGGGGAGTGCCACGCGGCGCTGGCGCACGGAGCTGCGCGTCGAGGACACCAGCTATGCGCTGGTGCAATTCGCCTCGGGCGTCGATGCAGTAGTGATCACCGATGAGCTGACGCAGTACCACCGCTGGGATGTGGAGCTGCAATGTGAGCGTGGCGTGATCCGCCTCGAGTGGCAGCCGGGGCTGTGGCATGCCACCGCCGATGCCTTCGAGGCAGGGCACTGGTGGAGCCTGACGCCGGGGCGGCTGCCAGAACCGGCATGGGCCGAGCAAGCCATCCAGGTCGCGGCACGCGACCTGCTCGACCGTATTGCCGGCGGCGGCACCGTGCGCTGCTCGGGCGAGGATGGCCGGGCCGCCGTCGAGGCGATCATGGCGGTGTACGAGTCGCAGCGGCGCGACGGCGCGCGTGTCGTGCTGCCATTGGGCGTCGGCGAACCGCTGCTCGACGTTCTACGCCGCGAAGGTCGGTTGTAGGGATGGCGGCCATGCGCCAGCGCGCCGTCACCATCGGCCGCCTGCTGCTCGGCGGCATCGCCCGGATGCTGCTCATCGCGTCGTTGGTGGGCGCGTGCAGTTTCCTGACGATCTATCGGCCCGTGGTGCGGCTGATGTGGGAAGCGCTCGCCGGCGTGCTGGTGCTCGTCGGCGCGCCGACCACGACGCTGGCGCCAATCGTGTGGCCGCTGCTGTACGCCTATGGCCACAGCATGCTCGTCATCCTCGGCGCCCTGCTCCTCGCAGTATGCGTCGGCGTACCGGCCGGCGTGCTGGCTGGCTTGCGGCCGAATCATCTCATCGGCAGCACCATCCGGCTGCTCGGCAGCGCCGGCACGCTGGTACCGACGTTCATGATGGCGATGGCCGTGCTGGTCTTCTTCGTGCTGGTCGTCCTCCCGGCAACCGGCATCCGCTTCGTCTTGTTGGCGACCAACGAGAGCGCATTCGATCCGCGACGCATGCTGCCGCTGGTGCTGACACTGGCAGCCCGGCCAGTCGCGCACATCATCGCCGCCAGCGCCGATGCCGTCGCCGATGTCTGGCACGCACCATTCATGCACGTCGCGCGCAGTCGCGGCCTGGGCCCCACCGCGTTGATCTGGCGCCACGCGCTGCCGCACGTCGCGCTGCGCGTCGGCGCCGCGCTGCCGCCGGCGTTGCTCTTCGCCATCGGCAGCCTGCCGATCGTCGAGTTTCTCTTCAGCTGGCCCGGCGTCGGCCTCGAACTGTTGCGCCACATCGTCGATGGGCGCACCACCGGGCTGACCGGCACCACGTTGGTCGCGGCGCTGGCGACCAGCCTCGCAGCGACCTATGCTGCTGCTGCGGGGCTGGCCGATGCGCTACAGCGCCGCATCGATCCACGGCTGGCCACCGAGGTCCAGCGATGAATCGCATGGCGCGCCGGCAGGCATGGCTGCCGCTGGGTGGTGGCGCGGCGCTGGTGCTGCCGGTGCTGCTCGCGGCACTCTGGCCCGCCCTGCTGACGCCGATCGACCCCGAGCAGCGTGGCCCGGCGATGCAACAGATCGACGGCGTGTGGTGGGCACCACCGTATCCACCGAGTGCGGCGTACTGGCTCGGCAGCGACCTCGCGGGCCGCGACCAGCTGAGCCGCCTGATCCACGGGGCCGCGCCGACGCTGAGCCTGGCGCTGAGCGCCAGCGCGCTGCGCCTGGTCGTCGGCATCGCCCTGGGTGTCGTCGCCGTGGCCCTCGGCGGCACGATCGGCCACGCCATCGCCGCCGCGGCCGAGGCCAGTGCGGCACTGCCGCCGCTGCTGTTCGCCTTCCTGATCATCGTCACCGTCGGCGCACACGCCGGCGCGCCGCTCTTCATCGTTGCGCTTGGCCTGAGTGGTTGGGCACCATGGACCCACCTGGTCGTCAGCGCGGTGCAGCGCCTGGCGCGCGAGCCGTACCTCGAGGCGGCACGGGCGATCGGTGCGACGCGCTGGAGCCTGGCCCGATACTATGTCACGCCAGCGCTCGCGCCCAGCGCCATTCCGGCTGCCGCCCAGGAGTTCGCCGCCGTGCTGCTGCTCATCGCCGAGCTCGGCTTCCTCGGCGTATTCCTCGGCATCGATACACCACTACGCCTGAGCGACCTGCTCGCCGGCGACCAGCCGAACCTGCCGGCGCCCGAATGGGGCGGCATGCTCGCCGGAACACGCATGGCGATCTTCCGTCAATTCTGGCTGCCGCTCGCACCGGCAGCCATCGTGCTCTGGACCATCCTGGGAATCTCGCTGGTAGCCGAAGGTCTGCGCCGTCGGCTGACATGGGTCTCGCACTGAGGCCAGGAGGATTGTGTGGCGACGATCAACCAACTCTTCGACCTGAGCGGCCGCGTCGCGGTGGTCGCGGGCGGGGCCGGCCTGCTCGGCTATCAGATGGCCACCGCACTGGCCGAGGCGGGCGCGACGGTGGTGATTACCTCGCGCAACGTCGAGCGGTGCGAGCAACAGGCACACGAGCTGGCAGTCGCCAGTGGGCGCGAGACGCTGGCCCTGGCACTCGACGCCGAGTCGCACGATTCGTGCGTCGCCACCTGCGACGCGGTCGTCGAGCGCTTCGGCCGCGTCGATGTGCTGGTGACGTCGATCTCGGGTGGCAAAGCCTACGCACCGGAGGCGTTCCCCGCCGACGAATGGAATCGCAGCATTCACGCCAACCTGAACGCCGTGTTCTACCTGTGCCAGGTCTTCGGCCGCCAGATGCTGCAGCAACGGCGCGGCAGCATCATCACGCTCGGCTCGATCTACGGCGTCGTCGCCCCCTCCA
>CAIQIY010000662.1 GCA_903871975.1 uncultured Chloroflexota bacterium
CGCCGAGAAACACCGATGGCTGCCAGGCGCTGGTGGTTCGCGTTCGCGAGGCGACGTACTTGGTCGCCCGGTTGACGCCCGGCCACACGGCATCATGGTGTGGCCAGTACGGCTCCCAGATGTCGAAGGTCGTGCGCCCGAGCAGCAGATCAAACGGTCGATTCATCTGCTGCCGCAGCAACGCACCAGACACATCGTCCGCGCAGTCGCGGATCCAGCCGCCATGGACAAAGCCACCGCTGCGGTCCTCGTCGGGCCCACCGGGTGCCTGAATGACGCCATCGAGCGACATGTGCGCCAATACCACCAACCGCCGCATGGGTGCCTCCTGTCTGCAGGCTCGCTGCCCGCAGCGGCATCATATCATCACCGCCGCACGCCCGAACCGGGGGCTGCCGTGCGTCGCGATCTGCGGGCGCACGCTGCGCGAACCGGCGCTGTCATTGGCGCAGCCAAGGCACGCCGACCGTATAGCCATTGCGCACCTGGTAGGTCGCCGACACATTGCCGGCGCCATCACGCACCCGCACGTACACCGACGCACCATCGTCGAGCGCCACCGGCACCGCCGGCTGCCACAACTGCCAGGGCGTGCCGGCGAAGCCGGGGTCTGCGCTGAGCTGCAGCTCACGGACACCACTGCCGCCTACCTGATCCTCGGCCACCAGCGTCAGCAGCTGGGCGTTGCGACCATCGCGGCGCATATCGGCACGCAACGCCGCCTCGCTGATCACCGCCGGCAACGGATCATAGACGATGTCGTCGAGCAGCGTGGCGCCACCACACAGCGGCACACCAGACGCATCGCGTACGCGCACGTAGGCCAGCAACGTCGTGATCCGCGCGCCGGGATCGCCCAGCTCCCAGCTGACGGACGGCGCATATGGCTGCCAGAATGTCCCACCGAAGCCGGCATCGTTGGCGATCAGCATCTGCGCTGCGCCCGGCACATTGATGCGCAGCCGCACCGTGATGCTCCGGGTGTGCCGGTCACCGGCATCGATGCTCATCGTGCACGGCTCAGCTGCCTGCACGCCCAGCACAAACGGCGAGAACCCCTCGGTTTGGCCGATGATTGCGTTGGCATCGGCGTCGACGCCGAGCGTAATATCGCGCCATTGCCCGGCATGCCGATGGAACATGCGCAGCGCTGCCTCGTCGATGCCGGCAGCAGCGACGTCGGCCTCGCGGTACGGCAGTCGCACCGTCGCGCCGCTGGTGCTGGCGCCATCGAGGCGGATGTCGACGTGGCCCGATAGCGGCGTCACCTCGGGTGGCAGATCGCTGGGCGGGCTGCTGTATTGCCCGACGGTCAACGAGCCACTCTGCCGAATATCCGCGAGCGAGACTGCGATGCGGCCAGTGACGCCGTCGAGCTCGATGGCGACCGGACCCGGCTCGGCGGGCGCGATGACGGCAGCGCTCAGTTGTACCGGCACTGCCGTGCTGGTCGGCACTGCCGTGCTGGTCGGCACTGCCGTGCTGGTCGGCACTGCCGTGCTGGTCGGCACTGCCGTGCTGGTCGGCACTGCCGTGC
>CAIQIY010000663.1 GCA_903871975.1 uncultured Chloroflexota bacterium
ATACCGCCAGCACGACCAGCGGAATGGCCATCACGTGTGGATGCATATCACCGAGCCAGAACGAGAAGAACGGAAACTCGGTGATCGCGTACCGACGGTATGCCTGCCCGCCATCACCCGCCGGGTAGTCGTCCCAGATCGCGCGCGACGGATTCCACCAGTTGAAGTCGGCCGACTGGTCGCTCGGCACAATCTGGCTGGTCCCATCGAAGTATTCGCCCCGGAACGGCGGATCGAGCGTCAGCTGGGCACGCGGGCCGAGGCCATTGAGCAATGCGCGTGCCGCCTGATCGCCCGGCAGCGCTGCGATCATCGCCGTGCCCGATGCGATCTGTGCCGCGCCGACCAGATTGCCGGCACACAACACCAGCGCTGCTGTGCCGGCAGTCGCCAGCCAGACGCCGGCCTGGGTCGCGCGGCGCGGCTGCTCGGTCGCACGTCGATCGAGATGAATGAGGTTCGAGACCAGGCCAGCGATGCCCAAGGCTGCCAGCGCGAAGGTGGTCGCCAGCGACAGGTTGTAGCCAACTGCCGGCTCGGCGCCGGTGACGACGGTCAGCATCGCCATCAGCAGGTAGCCAAAATAGTAGTAGTTGATGCTGTATCCCGCCAGCCATGGATCGTGTGGCGGGAAGGCCGGGCTGCGCGCGATCGCATTGAAGAAGGCGAAATCCATCGGCCGCTCGGTGCCCCACGGGTCAGGCTGGTAGCTGCGCATCACAGCCATGCCGACCAGCGCCACCAGGAAGATCGCCTCGTAGCCGAAGGCCATGCCGCTCCGTCGCTGCCAGGGGATACGCGGCGCGTCGCTCGCCGACCACCACGCGCCGATGATGGCGACACCCGCAGCGACGAGGATGATCAGCGGCAGGCTGAGGCCGCCGAAGCCGATCATCGCCAGCAACCAGACGCCGTAGCCGCTGAGCAGGATGCCGATGATCTTGCTGAACGCATAGCCACCATCGGGCAAGGCGTCGAACCAGCGCCGCGCGATCGGCCGGCCAACCAGGCCGAAGAGTTGCAGCACCAGCCAGGTGAGCGCGATCGAGCCCAGCATCATTCGCCCCCGAGTCGTTCGAGCAGTGTCAGTGCGGCCTCGCGGTACTGGCCATCGCCGGACGCGACGCTCAGATACTGCCGCAGTTGGTCACGTGCCGCTGCAACACGCCCGGCACGCTCATCGAGCGCGCCGAGGAAGTAATAGGCATCGGGTGCCGTCGCATCAACGGTGATCGCCTGGCGATAGGCCGCCGCCGCCTGCTCATCATCGCCGGCACGCTCATACCCCTGGCCGAGCTTGGTGAAGTTGCCGGCCGACGGGTCGATCTCGCTGGCGCGGCGGTACGCCGCCACCGCAGCATCGTACGAGCCCAGCTCGACCAGCACATCGCCCCAGAAGTGATGCAACCCAATGTCATTCGGGTTGACACGCGCTGCCTCGGCCAGGATCTGCTCGGCGCCGACCGAGTCGCCTGCGGCGAATGCCTGCTGCGCCTGCGCGAAGGCTTCGCCGGCATCAATGGCTGCTGCCGGCGATGACGGGGCGTCCTGTGGCAACAGTTCGTCGACCGGCAATGGTTCGGGGGCAACCTCGGGTGCCGGTCGCACCAGCACGGCACCAGGTTGCAGTGGGGCCAGCGGCGCAACCGCTGCCAGCGCCTCGGTGGTGCGGTAGATGGTCACGTGCTCGTTGCGGTAGGCCACAGTCAGGTATTGCCCGACGAGCCGCTCCAGTACCCCAATGCCGTCGTAGGCAGCACGCTCGACCGGGCCGACGACGACGTACGCCACGCGGTAGCGTGCCAGCAGGCGCACGACCAGGTCGGCGTCGTCGCTGCGGTAGATGGTGGCGACATCGCGATCGCGCTGCGCGACGGCCACACCATCACGCTGCTCGCTCTCGTGCAACGGGCTGACGATCGTGGGGAAGCCGGTGTTCGCGGCGATGCGCACACCGTACGCACGATAGAACTCAAGACTCGATTGCAGCACGACCTCGGGCCGGGTGACCGTGCGCCGCAACCACTCGATGGCATCGTATTCGCCGGCCAGCACGACCTCGATCGGCGCTGCGCCCGCCGGTGTGATGTAGTCGGGCAGCGTGTAGCGCGCCGTCTTGAGGAACTCGAGGCCGTCGAGGCTCCAGGGGGTTGGTCGCTCGAAGCGCAATGCGACCCGGCTGGGGACGGCAATGAGCGGATAGGCGGCACCGATCGCCCCCAGTGCAACGGCGGCGACCGTGCCGGCCAGCAGCGCCGGGCGCCCGGCGCGCCACAGCGCGGCCACGATCGCCGGCAGCAACGCCGCGACGGCGATGGCGAACAGGACCCAGGCCTGCAGGCCGAATTTGAAGACTGTGTTCATGCGATAGGCGTCGCCGCCATCGAGGTGATCCCGGATGTAGACGAGATCGACGCCGAGCGACACGAGCAATGCGACGCATGCCAGCCACAGGCCGAACCAGTCGCTGCTGCGGTCGCGCCGCACCAGCAGGCCGACTGTGGCGATGGCCAGCCCGCTCAACCACCAGCGCGCAGCAAATGGCCCGGGAACACTGCCACCGACGGTGCCTGGCAGCCATGCCCCCAGCACCAGCACGACCAGCGCGACCAGCGCGATGCCGATCCAGGCCGGCCGCCGTACGCTGCGCGCCGCCTGCAGCGCCCGCACGGCGATGAGCGGTGCGATCACCGCCAGCATCACGCCAAAGACCAGCAGATAGTCGCGGATGTCGATCGCCTCCGGCGCGATGCCCACGCCGGTGACCATCGGGCGATACTGCTGAAAGAATGCCAGGTAGGCCAGCAGCCCGCCGATCGCCGCGAGCACCGCCGCCAGCCCTGCACGCACGACGGACCACAGCCGGGCGAACCCGTGCGCCGCCGGTGCCGCGTACGCCGCCAGCACCGTCGTACCACCGAACACCAACGCGTACGTCGGCATGTCCCACGAGTTGGTGACTGCCAGTGTACCCAGCAGCAGCGCCATGCCGATCCACGTGGTCACCTGCTCGAGACGGCCGACGCGCCGCTCAACAACCAGCGCGTAGGTCAGCGCGATCGCCGCCACCGTCAGCGGCAGCGCAATCAGATGCGGATGCAGGTCGGCGAACAGCATGGTGAATGCCGGAAACTCGTTGATCGTCGTCGGTGCCGCACTCGGGATGACCCGCGTCGGACCGATGAACCAGTCGCCCAGCGCGGCGCCGAACTGGTCGAGGCCGTAGCCGAGTGCCTGGAATGCCGGGGCCAGACCCCGTGCATAACCTGCCGGCACGACTGCGGCGAGGTTGCCTGCCAACGCGACGGCAAACACGCCGACCAGCGCCGCCCACCAGCGGCGGGTGAGCTGGAAGACCAGCGTGGCGACGCCGCTGACCAGCAGACCATAGCAGGTGGCGACCGCGAGGTTGAAGCCGATCTCGGGTGGAATGCCACTGAGGCGCAATGGCAGCGAGACGAGGAAGAAGCCGTAGTAGTAATAGTTGAGCGTCCCGTCGGCGAAGAACGGCGAGTAGGGCGGCAAGACTGCCGTACGCAACACGCCGTTGAGAATGCCAAACTCGAAAGGCTTCTCGCCACCCCAGGTCGGATGCCATAGATCGGGATTGAGCGCGCGGGTGAGGGCGAGCGCGGCGAATGCCCCCAGAAAGCTCAGCTCGATCGCCAGCGCAGTGCGCCAGTGGCGCCGCAATGGCCCGGTGATGATCTGCCAGCCGCCACGCAGCATGCTGCCCGGCGTCTCGGCGCCTTCGCGCGCGCCGATGCGCGCAGTCAGCACCAGCGCCAGCGCCACGGCTGCAGCCACGCCCAGCGCCAGGCCAGTGGTGTCGTACAACCACCAGCGGCCGCTCACCGGCAACCACACCAGGTAGCCGAGCAGCAACAGGCCAGCCAATCGTGCATACGCCAGGCCACTCGCCGCCCAGCGCGGACCAAACCACAATGTCGTGATCGGCAGGCCGAGTGCGGCCAGACCATACCACACGAGCAACCACGCCAGCGTGGCCGCCAGCGACCCGGCAGCCCACGTGTTCCAGCCTGGTTGATGGGCCGCCGGCAGGCTGCCCACCGCCCATGGCAGCATGGCCGCCGGACGGGGTTGGTCGGGTGGTGCGCGAACCGGCCGGACGTCGACGACGACTGCCGGGAACGTCTCGCCCAGCGGCACCTGCCACACGCTCGTCGCGCCACGAAATACCGGATCGAGGCCGGCGGCGGCGAGGCGCGTCTCGATGTCAGCGCCATACAACGTACGCTCGAGTGCGCCGACGACGACATACTCGACCCCATAGCGCTGCAGCGTCGCGACGAGTTCGTCGCCCGCAGTACTGCGATACAGCGAGTCGATCAGCATTTGCCGGGCGGCGATCACTGGCTCGATCTGCGCGGCAGCGCGCTGCTGCTGTTGATGCCACGGCCATCCGAGCAGCGTCGGCAGCCCGGTGTAGTGGGCGAAACGCCCGTTCCAGCGGTACCCCTCACCGTGCGCCTCAAGGATGATCGGCGTCCCGTCGACTGTACGGTGCATCCACTCGATCGCCGGCCAGTCGTCGGCCAGTGCGAAGAGCTGGCCATTCTCGGCCCAGCCACTGCGCGGTGAGCGCAGATACGCCGTGCCATCGAGCGTCGGCGCGATGTCGCCATCGTATCGGTCGGCCAGCCGCGCCGGCGTGGCGCTGAGCGGGTAGGCCAGTGCTCCGAGCATGCCGAGCAGCGCGACACTCCGCCAGATCCACCACCAGCGCGAATGCGCCGCCGACCACAGATGCACCGTGGCGCAGGCCGCGACGACGGCGAACAGCACCCAGCTCGACATGCCGAGCTTGAAGACGGTGTTCATCCGGCCGATATCGCCACGGGCGACGGCAACTTCACTCAACACCGCCAGGCCGAGCGCCGACACGCCCCACGCGACCGCGAGCAAGCTCGGCGCCGAGAGCCGCGGGCTGTGTCGGTCCCGCCAGGCGAGGGCGACGAAGCTGGCCGCACCACCCGCCAGCAGCGTCAGCGCCAGCGGCACTGCGCTGCCGCCCACGACCAGCGCCGCCATCACGATCCCGAGCAGCACCGCAGCGGCCAGTGCGACCAGGCGCCGTGCCGCCGCGCCCTGCTGCGCCCACAGCCACACCAACCCGCTTGCACCGAGGAAGAGCCATGCGCCGTGGATCAGCAGCCACACCGACACCGGTGTCTGCGCGCCTGTCCAACGCTCGAACCCGGCATAGTCGGTGACAAACCATTGGCGGAAGGGGGCAAACGCGATGATGCCGCCGCCAACCAGCAGCACAGCCCGCACGATCCAGCCGCGCGCGACCGGCCACGAAGCTGCGGTGCGACGCATCTGGCGCCAGGCGGCGATGCCCAGAGCCAGCAGCGCCAGTACCGTCGCCACCGGGTAATCCCAGGTGTTGGTGGCATACAGCGCGCCGCTCAGCAGTGCCAGCAGCACCAATGGCAACGGTGTCGCAGCGCTCACCAGCGCTCGTGCAAGGACCAGCACTGCGGTCATCAGCGGCAGTGCCATCAGGTGCGCGTGCAGATCGCCGAAGAGCAGCGTGAAGAACGGAAACTCGTTGATCTCGCCGGAGCCGAGCGCCATGCCGGTGATGCGCGTGGCATCCCAGAAGGCCCATTCGGCCCGCCCGGCACACATCTGCTGGGCGGCATAGCTGCTGCCACACGCCGCATCGGGCGCGATGGCGCTCCCCGGCAGCAGCCACCAGGCCTGTGCCAGGTTGCCGGCGATGACGACGAACCCGGTGGCCAGTAGCCCGGCGGCGATGGCCCGCCCCTCGCCGCGCAGGGCTGGTGTGGGCGCGCCGCGCAACCGCGCGCGCAGCACGTGCCACGCAGTCGGGTGCGGCGCACGCATCGCCAGCAGGTTGTAGGCGGCGCCGAACGCACCGATGCCGATCAGGCCGGCCAGGGTAGGGATGGCGAGGTTGTATGCTACTGCTGGCGCTGTACCCGTCAACAGCACCAGCGTACCGACCATGACATAGCCGAAGTAGTAGTAGTTGAGGTAGCCGCCAGCGAACCACGGATCGTACGGCGGGAACATCGCACTCTTGCTCACCGCCGTCAACAGCGCGAGATCCATCGGTTTCTCGCCGCCGCGCGCCGGGTGCCACAGATCGGGATTGGCAGCGCGGATCGCCAGAAACGCGAGGAACAGCCCGAGGAACACGAGTTCGCCGCTGATCAATGCGCTGCGACGCAGACGCACGAAAGCCCCCAACGCCACGCGTTGCCGCCAGCCGAGCGCCGCGGCAGCCACGACGAGCACCAGCGTCAGGATCCACAGCGTGGTGCCATCGAATGGCCACCATGGGCGACCGTCGTCGACGCCCAGGCTGGCGCCGAGCCAGGCGACATACGCGATCACGAGCAACCCGACGGTCCGGGCGATGCTGTAGCCACGATCCGGCAGCATCGGCAACCAGCGGAACAGCACCACAAAGGTCGCCGCGCCGATCAACTCGACCAGCAGCAACCACGGCAGCCAGGGCGCCCACGATGGTGCCAACCAGCCATGAAAGCGCTCACGCCAGGTGCCGGTGGCACGAACCTCCGGCCATTGGGCGTTGGTGAACCGCAGCGCGGTGGGCATCCGGCCAACCTCGACGGTCGGCAGGCGCTGAATTTCACCCCAGGCGACGCCCTCGGTGATCAATGCCCGAGCCGCATCGCGGCGATACTGAGCCGTCTTGCGGTAGATCAGGACGCGCGGATGATCATAGACGCTGAAGGCCTCTTCGGCGCCTTGGTCGTTCAGCGGCACACCAAACAGCGTCGGATACGACGAGATGTCGGCGACGAGCGTGAAGCCGAGGCGTTCGGCGAACAGCGCACGATAGAAGTTACTGATTGCCGGGAAGCGCATCGGCAAGCGCGAGACCGAGTCATACACACGATTGCTGCTGAGGATCAGGTAGTCGATGCGATCGAGCTGATCGAGCAGACCTTCCTGGCCGGGCGCACCATCGATCTTGAACGGCTCGTCCTCGGCATAGGGTGCGAGCTGCACGCCGACGTACTCATCCGAACGACGGCCATCGAGCCCCAGCGGCAGCCCATCGTCCCAGATCTCGGACGAGATGGTAGCGCCGGGGGGCACATTGGTGTAGATCCAGCGCGATGCAGCGATCCGGCTGTGTGGTTCGCTGTAGATCCGGGTGAAGGCGTGCGCCCAGGCGATGCTGAACAGCACGACGGTCAGCGGCACGCCGATCGCCAGCACCCGCCGGACGCGACCCGGCCATC
>CAIQIY010000664.1 GCA_903871975.1 uncultured Chloroflexota bacterium
CGTTGGAAGCGATGGGGCCGAGCACATCGCGCACACGCATGGCGGGGTTGCCGTTGGGAACGGCGGCGCGGGCAACACGAGCGGGTTCGTCGGGAATGACGGAGCCGAGGGGCGCGTGCAACGACATCGCAACCCTCCGCGCGTGAAGGATACTGCCCTGAAGCATCACCGATGGGGAGCCGGTTGCCCAGGTCCAGGCAACGCTGCGGCCCGCTCAGCGGAGGTTTGCCAGCAGTATCGTTGCATCAGCCCTGTTGCATCAGCCCTGTGGTACCAGATGGTCGGCTTGACGACCGGCGCACAACCAGAGAGAATGGCACTGCGCACTGCGACTGCGATACAGACCACCACAACACACGGAGTCCGATCATGGCACAGCGCGAGACGCCGGGCGTCCCCGATTCGCACGATCCATCAGCTGCGCTCCCACCGCTGCGGATCTTCAATACGATGCACCACGCGGTTGTACCATTTGTCTCACTCGAACCAGGTCGGGTGCGTATGTACAGCTGCGGCCCGACGGTGTATCGGTATGTCCACATCGGCAACCTGCGCACCTTTCTGATGGCCGACTGGCTGCGTCGCACGCTCGGCTTCTTCGGGTACGACGTGACCCACGTCAAAAATCTGACGGATGTCGGCCACATGCGCGTCGAACTGCTCGATCGTGGCGAAGACAAGCTGATCGCGCAGGCGCGCCAGGAGGGCAAGACATCGGCCGAGATCGCGGCATTCTACAGCGCAGCGTTCTTCGAAGACGAGCGACAGCTCAACATCCTGCCGGCACACGTGTTTCCACGGGCGACTGATCACATCGCCGAGATGATTGCGATCATCGTCGATCTCGAAGCCCGCGGCCATGCGTATCGCGCCGGCGATAACGTGTACTTCGATGTCGCCCGGTTTCCCGACTATGGCAAGCTGTCGGGCAACCGCATCGCCGGCTTGCTGGCCGGCGCGCGCGATGGTGCCGATCCCCACAAGCGCAATCCCGAGGATTTCGCACTTTGGAAAGGCGCCGAACCCGGTCGCGAGCTCTCGTGGCCCAGCCCGTGGGGTCAGGGCTTTCCCGGTTGGCACATCGAGTGCAGCGCGATGGCGATCAAGCATCTGGGGCGGCACCTCGACATTCACACCGGTGGTGTCGACAACATCTTCCCGCATCACGAGGGCGAGATCGCGCAGAGCGAGGCGCATACCGGCGAAGTCTTCGCCAATTACTGGATTCACGGCCAGCACTTGCTGGTCGATGGCCTGAAGATGGCGAAATCGACGGGGAATGCCTACACCCTGGCCGACATCATGGCGCGTGGCTTCGAGCCGATGGCCCTGCGGCTGCTGTTTGCGATGGTGCAGTACCGACGGCGCTCGAACTTCACGTTCAGTGCGCTGGCTGCGGCACAGCGTGCCCTACAGCGATTGCGCGGGCGTGTCGCGGCGTTGCGCGCCAGCGCCGGCGAACCGGGCGTACCACAGCCGGCGGTGCTGCAACAATTCGCCCAAGCGTTGGCCGACGACCTGAACCTGCCGCGTGCGTTGCCGGTGGTGTGGCGTGTGTTGCGCGACGATGCTGCCGGAAGTGCAGCCGATCGATTGGCCACGGTGCTGCCTGTGATGCGGTGCTCGGCATGCAGCTCGACGCACCGCCGGCTACAGCCGCATGCATCCCGCCATCGGTCGCCAGCCTGGTCGCCCAGCGCGATCTGGCACGGCGCCAGCAGGCCTATGCTGCAGCCGATGCGCTGCGCGCCAGCATCGCGGCCCAGGGGTACCGCGTGAACGACACGCCGACTGGCAGCGTAGTGATGCCACGCGCGACCGATGACGAGTTCGCTGCGATCAGCCGATCGCTCGACGTGCCCCAGGCAACCGGCGAGGCCCGGTGTGCCTGCTCGGTGCTGCTGGTGGCACACGACAACCGCGACGACCTCGAGCGGTGTGTGGCGGCGCTGCGGCGCACCAGTGCTGGTGTCGATCTCGAGATCGTGATCATCGACAATGGATCGACCGACGATACCATCGGGTATCTGCAACGCCTGGCGCGTGAGTCAGCTTCCGCTGCCCCGCCGTTGCGCATCTTCTTCGCCGACCACCATCTCGGCTTTGCGGCCGCGCGCAATGCCGGCATCCGGGCGGCACGCGGCGCACTGGTCGTGTTGCTCGACACCTCGATCGAGCCGCTGGGCGACTGGTACGGCCCGCTCGCGCGGGCGCTCGCC
>CAIQIY010000665.1 GCA_903871975.1 uncultured Chloroflexota bacterium
GGTCGATGATGTACTCGACGATGTCGGCGTCGCTCCGCTCGACATGGGCGATCTGCTCACACAATGCCGGAAGCGCACCATCCCACCCTTTGAGCAAGGCGTCTTCGATCAACCAGTCGAGGTAGTAGATGGCATTGGCCGAGAACAGCGCCGGACGCAGCGTACGCAGCATCGCGACCACCTCGGCAAATGCCGTGCGGTCGCCGTCATCGCGCAGGATGGCGATCAGGTCGAACGCGGCCTCGGCATTCAGCCGCGCATTGCCGACCAGGATCTGCTGGATGATCGCGCGTCGCTCGGCAGGGGTGGCGCGCTCGATGCGCGCAAGAAATGCCGCACCGACGTAGTCGCTGCTCTCGCCGGCAGAGGCGCCGATGCCGTCATCAGCACAGCACAGATCGCGCAGGTACCCGCTGCCACACGGGCACAGCTCTTCACGTGGCATCAACTCATCGCCCTTCGCGCAAGTCGTGGCGTCTGAATGGCACCGATTATAGGCCATGCGTCAAGAATTGTCACGCTCGTGTCACGAAGCCTCGCGGCGGGCTACGATCTGCTGTGCCAGATCACGCACCACCGACTCATCGGGATCGCGCACGATGAAGCCATAGGCACCCATTGCCCGGTGATCGAGTGCCGGCATCGCCTGGTGATGGACCATGCGGGGCCCAGCCGTAGCGAGCACCGCAGCGTGGTCGAGCACATGTGCATGGCCGGGCTTGCGGCCGACGTACATCACACAATAGTGGCGCGGCAGTTCGCTGGGTGCGCGGCCAGTCACCAGGAGCTCGGCCCACAAGCGATAGCAATCGACATCGGCGGTATAGTTGAACATATCGACACTGAGCCCACCTGGTGGGCGCATGTTGACTTCGAGCGCCAGCAGGCCGCCGGTATCGGTACGAAAAAACTCGAAGTGGAAGAACCGTTCGCGCAGCTGGTAGGCATCGAGAATAGCACGGCCCGCCGCGGCCACATCATCGGGGATGACGCGGCGCGTCATGTAATACACCTCGTCATCCTCGAGCACCACCTCCATGATGCCACGCGAATAGACCATCGACGTCGCGAAGATCAACTGCCCATCACGATCCACCAGCCCATCGAAGGTTTCGATCGTGCCACGCACATACGGCTCGATGAACCAGTCGGCGCCAGCCTGGGCGAGGAATGTCTCGAAGGCCGCAGCATCACGAATCGTCGTCGTACGATTGGCGCCGACGCCAATGTCGGGTTTGACGACGAGCGGGAACCCGACCTGTGCCACGAACGCGCGTGCCGCGGCAGCATCGCCGAGTACCATGCCCGGGGCACACGGCACACCGGCCGCGGCAAACATCGTCTTCATCGCCGACTTGCGTTTCATCGCGGGCAGCTCGGCCTCGCGTGGCCCGACGACGTTGAAATCCGTCCGCAGGCGTGCTTCGAGTGCCAGCCAATGCTCGTTCAGCGAATCGATCCGGTCGATTCGGCCATAGCGATGGGTGAAATACCCGACGGCGCGCACGACGGCGTCGTACGACTCCATGTCGCTCACGCGGTAGTACTCGGTGAGCGCCTGCCGCAGGTCATCGGTGAGCAGCTCCCACGGCCGAGCCGAGACCCCCAGCACCGTGGCGCCACAACGCCGCAACGCCGCGCAGAAGCGCGCCATCATCGGTGGAAAGTCGGGCGAGATGAACACGATATTCATCGTCCCTCCGCCAGATTCAACACCAGCAACCGTGGTTCGGTCATGCTCTCGATCGCATAGCGCAGCCCCTCGCGCCCGAAGCCAGAGGCCTTGATGCCACCATACGGCATCGGATCAATGCGCCACGTCGGCACATCATTGATGATGACGCCGCCGACCTCAAGTGTCTGGAATGCGCGCCAGGCGCGCCGCAGATCATTGGTGAATACGCCAGCCTGCAAGCCAAAGTCACTGTCGTTGACCTGCGCCAGCGCCATATCAATGTCATCGTACGGTTGCACCGTGACGACCGGCGCGAACACTTCGGCACAGTTCACCGCGAGCCCGGGCGCGGCATCGGTGATCACGGTCGGCGCTACACACCCGCCGGCGACGGTACCGCCGACGGGAAAGCGCGCGCCGGCAGCACGCGCTTCGGCAAACCACTCGGCGACGCGCGCCGCCTCACGGTGATCGATGAGCGCCGACAGATCGGCCTGCTCATCGAGCGGATGGCCAACACGCAGCGCGGCGACGCGCGGCAACAATTCATCGAGGAAGGCCGCATAGATTGAGCGTGCGACGAAGATGCGCTGTACGCTGATGCAACTCTGCCCGGCGTGGCTGAAGCCACCGACAGCGCATCGTGCCGCGGCGAACGCCAGATCGGCATCATCGTGGACGATGCAGCCGGCGTTGCCGCCCAGTTCGAGCACGACCTTCTTGCGGCCGGCCCGCGCCTTGATCGCCCAACCGACCGCCGGCGAACCGGTGAAGCTCACCAGGCGCAGCCGCGGATCCTCGACGAGCGGCGCTGCGTCGCGCGCGGGCAGCGGCAACACGCTGCACGCCCCGCGCGGCCAGGCGGTCGTGGCGATCAGCTGTGCCAATGCCAGCGCCGCACCGGGTGTCTGGGAGGCCGGCTTGACGATGAATGGGCAGCCAGCTGCGATCGCTGGCGCGACCTTGTGGGCTACCAGATTGAGCGGAAAATTGAACGGTGTGATTGCAGCGACCGGGCCGATCGGGAAGCGCCGCACGAAGCCTTCGCGTCCTTCGCCGCCAGCCGTGGCATCGAGGCGCAGCGCCTCGTCGGCCGAGCGCACAGCCTCGTCGGCAGCGGCGTTGAACGTCGCGATGCTGCGCTGCACCTCGATGCGTGCCTGACGGATCGGCTTGGCGGCCTCGAGGGCGATGATGGTCGCAAACGCATCGGCATCGTCCGCGATGCCCCGGGCGATGGCACGCAGGATGCTGGCGCGCTGATGCGCCGGCAACGCCCGCGTCGCCGCGGCAGCCTGCGTCGCCGCATCGATCGCCTGTTCCAGATGCCATGGCGTGGCAGTGTGTACGCGCGCCACCATCGCGCCATCGTACGGGCACGCGATGCTCCGTGGCACACCCTCGAGCATCTCGCCGGCCAACGCGATGCGCCACTCGCGCAGCGCGCCCGCACCGTCTGTCATCATGCCCCTCCTGTACCGCTGGTACACCACCCCGACCAGCCGTGACGCACGATGGCGGTCATCACAGCGCTGCCAGACGCACTTCGGCGCCTTCGGCTGCGCTGAGCAACAGCGCTTCGAGCATCTGCTGCACGATCAGGCCGTGGCGCAATGGGGCTGCGCACGCGACACCATCCAGAATGCATGCGGTGAAATGCGCCGCGATACGCTCCCATGTATCGGGGCCCCGCGGCATGCGCACACTGGTATCGCACGGCGCGCCATCGACGGTGCGCAGAATGCGAATGGCCTCGATGCCCTCGCGCGCCGAAAACGGATCGAGGCGCGCCCCGGCCTCGGTGCCGAACAGATCGATCGCCGCCTCGTCGAGCTGGTGCGAAGCCCAGAAGCTCTCGATCTGCAGGCCGGCGCCACCGGCAAAACGCACAAACCCACCGGCATAGTCGTCGGCGGCGAACGCCTCACGGATGCTCTCGCTCGGCGCAGCGTATTCCCAGTACCCCTGGCCGCGCGGGCCGAACTCGGCGCCACTCACACCAGTCACCGAGACTGGCGTCGGGCGGCCCATCAGCCACCATGCCGCATCGAGCATGTGCACGCCCATGTCGCGCCAGGCGCCACCGCCCGCCATGACGAAGCCCGGGCTCCAGCTGGGGATGCCACTGCGCCGCACGCTGCGTGATCGTGCGTAGTAGACCCGGCCGAGCTCGCCGCGGGCGATCAATTGCCCGAGGTACTGCGTGTTCGGGTTGAAACGACCGGTGAGCGACATCATGTTCACCACCCCGGCGGCCTCGGCTTCGGCCACCATGGTGCGCGCTGGCTCGAGTGCGTCTGCCAGGGGCTTGGTCATCAGCACGTGCTTGCCGTTGCGCACCGCCTCGAGGCCGACCGGAACGTGGAACTGGTTGGGGGTGCCGATGTAGATCGCGTCGATCTCCGGGCTGCGACACAGTTCGCGGTAATCGGTGAAGAATGCCGGCGTGATCTGGTACTCATCGGCAACCGCCTGCATCCGTGCCCGATCGAGATCGCACAATGCCGCCACTTCGCTGCGGGCGTGCTGGATGAAGCCACGTGCCTGCACCCGCCCGATGCCCATGCCGACGATCGCCACGCGCAACGTATCACTCATGATGCCTCCTCATGCCTCAGGCGCTCAGCGCCACGTACGGATCAGCACATCGCGCCAGTTGTCGTATGCCAGTCGGCGCACGTCGGTGTCTGTGAAACCGCGGCGCCGCAATGCCTGCGCCAGGGCCTGCAGCCGGCCGGCGTCGGCCAGCTCTGCAGGCATGAGCGCCCCATCAAAATCCGAACCCAAGCCGACATGGCCGATGCCGAGATGCTCGACAAGCGCCACGAAATGATCGACCACGACATCGAGCGGCGTCTCGCTCGTGCGCAGGCCATCGGGCCGCAGAAAACCCACGTGTAGATTGACCCCCACCATGCCGCCGGAGTCGCGGATGGCATCGAGCTGCCATGCGGTGAGGTTGCGCGGTGATGGGCAAATGGCATGGACATTCGAGTGGGTCGCCACCAGCGGTGCCTGGCTGTGGGCGACGACATCGCGAAACCCCGCCGCATTCAGGTGCGACAGGTCGATGACGATGCCGAGCTCGTTGCACGCGCGCACCAGCGCCTTGCCGGCATCGCTCAGCCCGGCACCGATGTCCGGATCGTGGGGGAAACGAAACGGGACACCGTTGCCGAAGCGATTGGGCCGACTCCAGACGATGCCGAGCGAGCGCACGCCAGCCTGATGGTAGACTTCGAGTGCATTGAGCGATTCGTCGATGGCATCGGCACCCTCGAGGTGCAGCACCGCCGCGAGCGCTGCGGCGTCTCGCGCTGCGTCGAGCTCGGCGACGGTTCGCACCACGCGCACCGCACCCGGCGCGGTGCGCTCGATGCGCTGCAGCATCGCGATCATCGCGTGAGTCACCTGCTGGGCATGCCCCAGCTCCAGCGGGGCCGGCAGCTCACCGGCAGCAGCCGCTGGCTGCGCCGGGTCATTGGGGATGAACACCGCGAAGAACCCGGCAGCGAGCCCACCGCGGCGCACCAGTGGCAGATCGAGATGCCCGCCGGTACCATCGAGGAACGGCCGGGGGCCAGCCGCGCGTTCATGAAGCAGCAACAACGTGTCATTGTGGCCATCGAAGAACGGAACCATCGCATCGCTCATGGTGAGAGCCTTTCACGTCAGCGCGGCAGGTGCCTGACGCCGCTCGGGGCGCGTCGCCGACAACGCCGCCAGGCGCTCGGCGAGTTGCTCGAGACTGACCAGGTTATGCACCGGCAAGAAATCATCGATGTGGGGCAATGCCGCCTGCATGCCACGGGTCAGCGGCTGATAGCCGGGGCTGCCGAGCAGCGGATTGAGCCAGATCAGTCGATGGCACGAGCGTTGCAGGCGCGCCAGTTCGCCACCGAGCACGGCCGGATCGCCACGATCCCAGCCATCGCTGATCAACAACACCACCGGGCTGCGGCCGAGCACGCGGCGGCCCCACACGAAATTGAATGCCTTCACGGCATCACCGATGCGCGTACCGCCCGA
>CAIQIY010000666.1 GCA_903871975.1 uncultured Chloroflexota bacterium
CAACATCACGATGGAGCCGATCATCACCACCGCCGAGAACCTCGACATCCAGGGCGTGATGGTCGGTGTCCTGCGGCGAACCGGCTGATGTGGCGCGCTGCCCGCCGCGGCGTGGGTCATGGCACCAGCCGGGAACGGAGCGTAGCGATCGCTGCAGTGCTCAACCCGGCGCGCTCGAGGTACTGCTGGGCTGTCCCGTGATGTTCCACCAGATGGGCCAGGGTACGATCCATCACGTCTGCCGGCGAGTCGAGCTGTGGCAGGTACGCGGCCGCGCTCAGCCCAACCGGGCGGTCCTCCATCAGCTCGTCGATGAGCGGCTCGATGCGCTGTCGGGTGAGTGCGTAGTCGGCGATGATCGTGGGATGCGGCACGCCGGCGAGGTCGAGCAACAGCGCCGCAACCACGCCGGTGCGATCTTTGCCGACGCGGCAATGGATCAGCACACCACCATCATCGGCGAGCATCGCCTGCATCACCGTGACGAACGCCGGCGCTGCGTCGTCGAGCAGATGCCGGTAGAACGGCACCAGCCCGCGCGGCCCGCTGCGGACGATGTCGGCCGGTGCTTCCAGTGGCACCGCGTGCACGCGAAAGCGCGGATCGTGCGCGAGTGGATTGGGGGCCACAACGTGCTCGTGGGCATAGCGCAGGTCGATCACCTGGCGAATGCCACGGCTGGCCAGGTCCTGCCGGCCCACATCGCTGATGCGCGTCGGTGCGTCACCACGGAGCACTGCCAGCCGCCGTGTCAGTGTGCCGGCACGGGTCGCAAGCCCGCCCAGATCGCGGACGTTCACCATGCCATCAATCATCAGGTCTCGTGTCATCACAACCCCTCTGCTCACGTCGACGCGCCATCATACCAGCTCCACGTAAACCGATGATGAAGCATCCGTGAATCGTTGGTGATCTCCTGGTCGTGTGCCGCCTGGTATAGAATGGTCAGTGATCTCGCTCCGAGCGCCAGCGGCGCTCCCGATGAGGACGCTACGATGCATACGGCATTTACCCTGACCCGCGAGCTCTGGATCGATGAACTCGGTGCGCCGGCGCAGCTCTATCGCCATCAAGCGACGGGTGCCGAGGTCCTGTCCATCAGCAATACCGATGAAAACAAGGTGTTTGGCATCACCTTTCGCACGCCACCCGCCGACTCGACCGGCATTGCGCATATCCTCGAGCATTCGGTGTTGTGCGGCTCGCAGAACTACCCGCTGAAGGAGCCGTTCGTCGAGCTGCTCAAGAGTTCGCTCCAGACGTTTCTCAACGCGATGACCTACCCCGACAAGACGTGCTATCCGGTGGCGAGCCAGAATCTGCGCGATTTCTACAATCTCGTCGATGTCTACCTCGACGCCGTCTTGCGGCCACGCCTCTCGCCCGATGTCCTGGCCCAGGAAGGCTGGCATCTCGAGCCCGACCCGCAGAGCGATGGGCTGATCGTCAAGGGGGTGGTGTACAACGAGATGAAGGGTGTCTACTCATCGCCCGATTCGTTGCACTACCGGGCGGTTCAGCGTTCGTTGTTCCCAAATACCACCTATGGTGTCGATTCGGGTGGAGATCCGACGGCGATCACGGATCTCGGCTTCGAGCAGTTCGCGGCGTTTCATGCGGCTTACTACCATCCGGCGAACGCACGGATCTTCTGCTACGGCGATGATCCGGTCGACGAGCGGCTGCGGCGCCTCGATGCCGCGCTCCAGGGGTTTGGCCCGGCACCGATCACCTCGCAGATCGCGTGGCAATCGGCATTCACCGCGCCGCGCAGGATCGAGCAGAGCTATCCGGCGCCTGCCGATGGCCCGACCCGCGGCATGCTGTCGCTCAGCTGGATGATCGGCCGGCCGGCGCCTGCCGAGCAGTTGCTGTGGGATGTGCTCGAGCACGTGTTGCTGGGCAGCAGTGTCGCACCGCTACGGCGTGCGCTGCTGGATTCGGGGCTGGGCGAGAACCTGACGGGCGCCGGGTGTGGCGAGCTGCTCCAGTGGTATTTCACCGTGGGACTCAAGGGCGTGCCCGACGAGCGTCTCGACGAAGTCGAGCTGCTGATCCTGACGACGCTCGAGCACCTGGTGCAACAGGGCATCGATCCGGCACAGGTCGAGGCGTCGCTCAACACGATCGAGTTCCGCCTGCGCGAGAACAACACTGGCGGGTATCCGCGTGGCTTGGCGCTGATGCTGCGCAGCCTGCGCACGTGGCTGTACGATGAGGATCCGCTCCTGCCGTTGCAGTTCGAGGCGCCGCTGGCACAGCTGCGAGCACGCCTGGCACAGGAGCCAGGGCTGCTCGAGCAGGTGATCGCGACGCATCTGTTGGCCAACCCGCATCGCACCACCGTGGTCTCACGCGCCGACGCGGCGTATGCCGAACGTGTGCAGGCCGATGAGCGCGCGTGGCTCGCCGCGCAGCGCGCCACCCTCGATGCCGCCGGCATGGCCAGGCTGGCCGCGGCTGCCGAGCGGCTGCGGGCACTCCAGGCCCGTCAGGATCCGCCCGAAGTGCTGGCGCTGCTGCCGAGCCTGCGCCTGGGCGATATGACGCTGACCAGCAGCCAAACCCCGACGACCCACGAGACCGTCGCAGGGGTGCCGCTGCTGTGGCATCCGCTCGCGACCAATGGCATCGTCTATCTCGACCTGGTGTTCGATCTGGTGGGAGTGCCGGCGGAGCTGTTGCCCTATGCCACGATTCTCGGTCGGGCATTGCTCGAGACCGGCGCCGGTGCGCTGTCGCGCACTCGCCTGACGCAGTGGATCGGTCGGGCGACCGGAGGTATCCGGGTGCAGCCAATCACCTCGGCGAGCCGCAGCAGCACAACGCCGGTCGTGCGCTTCGCGATCCGCGGCAAGGCGACGGCCGCGCGCGTCGGTGAGTTGCTGGCGATCCTGCATGACGTCATCCATCACGCACACCTCGATGATCGCGAGCGCATCGGCCAGATCATCCGCGAGGAGAAGGCCTCGCGCGAGGCTGGTCTGTTGCCTGGCGGTCACTCGGTGATCAATGGCCGGTTGCGTGCGCGGTTCAGCCTGGCCGACTGGGCTGCCGAGCAGCTCGGTGGCATTCCGTTCCTCGAGATGGTGCAGCGCGATGCTGCCGGCTTCGATGAGCACTGGCCACGCATTCACGCGGCGCTGGAGGCGTTGCGCCAGCTGCTGCTGACGCGCCCGCGCCTCATCGTGAGCCTCACCGCCGACGAGGGTGGCCGCATCGCCAGTGAGGCACCGCTCGCGAGCCTGATCGCGACCCTGCGCGGGGATACGAACGACGCCGTCATGCCGTCGTCGTGGCAGCTGCGTGCAGATCGCGCGCCCGAAGGCCTCGTCGTCCCGGCGCAGGTCAACTATGTCGGCAAGGCTGCCGATCTGACTGCGTCCGGCTATCGGTTTCATGGCTCGGCACTGGTGATCACGCGCTTTCTGCGCACGGCCTGGCTCTGGGAGCGCATCCGGGTGCAAGGCGGCGCCTATGGTGGGTTCAGCGCATTCGACAGCATCTCTGGCGTGTTCAGCTTCCTGTCCTACCGCGATCCGAATCTGGCGGCGACATTGGCGACATACGATGCGACCGGGCAGTTTCTGCGCGAGGTGGCGCTGGACACGACAGCGCTCGAGCGCGCGATCATCGCGACGATCGGTGATCTCGATTCCTACCAACTCCCCGATGCACGCGGCTTCAGCGCGCTGGTGCGGCAGCTCATCGGTACCAGCGATGCCGAGCGCCAGCGCATCCGCGACGAAGTGCTCGGCACGACGGTGGCCGACTTCCGGGCATTTGCCGACCAGATGGACGTCGTGCGTGATACGGGGCAGGTCGTGATCCTGGGCAGCGAGTCAGCGCTCGTTGCCGCCGCATTGCCCGGGATGCAGCTGCGCCGCTTGCTCTGAACGTGGTCAGCCAACGATTGTGCGCCGAACATCACGCAATGCGGTTCGGCGCGCAGCAATTCCGTGCATCACCGGTCGCGCCCATGCCCGGGCCGTGCTCGGCGCTGTGGGGGCGGGCCGACGCATGGCGCCACGCCCATATGGCATCGGTCCCGATCGTGCGCTGCGGGCATCAGGTTGGCGCAGCGTACCGACGCCTGGTGCCTGCCGCGTGCTGGCCCCGGTGCCGCATCGCCGATGCCGCCGGCGTGTGGGGTTCTTGGTGCGATACGCAGCGCGTGGCGCAGTGGCCCGCTACGTGTGGGGCCACACACCAGGCGCGACCAGCTGGTGCACTGTGCCGTCGTGCAACGCGAGCGCCAGGCCTGCCTCGAGCGAACCCGCGATGGCCGCAGCGTGCGGCGCGAGCATCGTGATCGTGAGCTGCGCCAGGCGCTGCGCGGCAGCGGCGCGCGCGGCCGCATCGGCCGGTCCTTCGGCCAAGCCCAGGCAACACACCAGATCGTCGCGATACCCGGGGCCGCCGGGCAACGCCAGCGCCGTCGCCAGCGCCTCGCGTGGGGTATGCACCGGCGCGACCGGATGCACCAGCGCCAGCAGGGCTGGTACACGCAGCGCCACGCCCTGGGCCGCCAACGCCACCCCCAACGCATCGCCGCGACGCATCGCGTTGCGCACCTTGGCGAATGCCTCCAGCAGATCCTGGAGCTGTGGTGCACCGCGCCGCACCCTGGTCACCCGACCGGTCAGCGCATGGGCGGCGGCCGGCGTGGCCCACAGCAACCGTGTGACCTCGACTGCGGGCAAATACAGCGCCCAGGCGTCGGACTCACCGTCGGCGTCGTCGAGCCAGTCTGCCAGCGTGGTCGTCTGAATCGTCGCATGCAGCACCCGACCATCGGCGAGCGTCTCGAATGCGCTGCGATACGACCACGTCGCTGCGTCAGCCATCAGGACATCGAGGTCGAGGTCGCTGTCGGGCTCGGCGGTGCCACGGGCGAAGCTACCATGGCACAGGATGGCGCATGCGTGCGGCTGTTCGTGGCGCAGCCGTGCGATCCAGCGATCGAACAGCGCTGTCTGATCCATTCCTCGCTCCTGCGCATGAATGCTCTCCGGAGAGCAGAACGATACGACGTCGATCAGGTGCCGTTGGCACCAGCCGTGCAGCCGTTCATCCTGCGGGCCGGCGCAACGCAAACACCGTCCCCAGGCCCGCATAGTCGTCGCCGCCCAACCGCGCCAGCGGGCGCAGCCGTGTTGCATCGACCAGGCCATCACGCGCGTGCACGATCTCGGGCCGCAGGTGAACGCGCACGATCCGGCCCAACACCATCGTATAGCTGGCATCCGGCACTGGCACGAGCTGCACCACACGGGCTTCGAGCGCGACCGCCGCCTCGGCGACGAAAGGTGCCGCAACCAGCTCGGATGGCGCCCGGGTCAGCCCGGCCAGCGTGAATTCGTCGATGTCCGGACCGACATCGGCCGAGGTCTGATTCATCGCGGCTGCCAGGGTCTCATCGACGACGCTGAGCGTGAATCCCGGAACGTCCTGCACATTGCGCAGCGTGTCCTTTGGCTGCGTGCCGCGCCGACCCACCGACACCATGACGGTCGGCGGATCCCCGGCCACCAGGTTATAGAACGAGAATGGTGCCAGGTTGACCATGCCGTTCAGCGACACACTGCCGACCCAGGCGATCGGCCGGGGGACGACGATGCTGGCGAGGAGCCGATAGGCCGCGCGCGGTTCGAGCGTGGCGGGGTCGATGGACTGCATCTCCATGGCTCAGCGGGTATCGCGCAGCAGCGTCCAGGTGATCGGTATTGCCGCCAGCACATGGGCAATTTCGAGCACCAGGATGGTGGCGAGGTCAGTTGGCAGCACGGCTGGCGAGGCAAACGAGATGATCGTGAACACGACGCTCACAATCAGGAATGTGTGGCGCGGGCGGCGGACGAAGCGTGCCAACGCGGCGAACACCAGCGCGCCGCCGACGGCACCGACCGCCGTCGCGAACACCATCGCCAGTGCCGGCAGCGGCGCGATCTCGCCGGTAGCCGGCGAGGGAACCAGGAGTTGCAGGCCCAGCAGCGATGTCGCCACCAGATAGAGCAACAGATTGGCCGCAATGGCGATCAGGCCACCACGCGCCGCCGCGAGCAGGATCTTGCCGGAGTGTACGGGTGCGTCGTCGAGCAGATGATTCATGCGGGTGACTCCGTGGTGGGCGCCGCCGCCGCGACGGCGCCCTG
>CAIQIY010000667.1 GCA_903871975.1 uncultured Chloroflexota bacterium
CCCCGACCTGCCCCCCGAAGAAGCCGGTGAGATCCAGCGCGCCTGTGCCGCCCATGGCCTCGACCTGATCATGTTCGTCGCGCCGACCACGCCCGATGAGCGCATCAGCGAGATCGCGGCGTTGGCCAGTGGCTTCATCTACTGTGTCTCGCTGACCGGCGTCACCGGTGCCCGGCGCAGCCTGTGGAGCGGGCTGCCCGAGTTTCTCGGCCGCGTGCGCACGCGCAGCAGCGTGCCACTGGTCGTCGGGTTCGGCATCAGCACCGCCGAACATGTCGCCGAAGTCGCTCGATACGCCGAAGGGGCGATCGTCGCCAGTGCCCTGATCAGCGCCATCGACCAGTCGCCCGACGATGCCGTCGCCACCGCCGTCGCATTCGTCCGTGGGCTCGCGCCGGGGGCGGCTGTGGTATAATGCTGCCGACTGGCCAGACCAGAAGGGAGCGAAGCGACGATGGGCGCGCGTGCATACGTGCTGATCGAGGCCGAGGCAGGCCATGCTGCCGCACTGCTGGTGCAAATACGGCAGCTCGCCGGCGTCAGCCGCGCCGATGCCGTCACCGGCCCTTACGATCTGATCGCGGTGATCGATGCAGCCGACGAGCGTGCCATCGGCGCGTTGGTGATGCACCACCTGCACCCGCTGCCTGGTGTCATCCGCACCATCACGTGCCTCGCCATCGGCCACTGACCGGGGTACCACATGCGTTGTCGCATCCCAGCAACACACCGACGCCCGGCCAGCCCCGCCGCGGGGCTGTGCGCCATGCCCCGCCGCGCAGCCATGGCGTCGCCACAGAAAGGGTTCTGATCGATGAGCAAAGGGCTCGAAGGGATCATCGCCGCATCGACGGCGATCAGCCGCATCGACGGCATCAACGGTCGCCTGTTCTATCGCGGCCTCGACATCGACGACCTGGCTGCCCACTCGACCTTTGAAGAGACGACCGCGTTGCTCTGGTACGGCCGGTTGCCGACGCAGACGCAGCTCGACCACTTCAGCCAGAAGTTCATCGCCAACCGGCAGATCCCCAACGAGATCCTGGCACTTCTGATGGCGTTGCCACGCCATACCGGCCCGATGGAAGTGCTGCGCACCGCCGTCTCGGCGCTCTCGGCCTACGATCCCGAAGATGACGACAACTCGCTCGAGGCGAATGTTCACAAATCGATCCGGCTGACCGCCTCGATGCCGACGATCGTGGCAGCCTGGGAGCGCATTCGCAACGGCCAGTGGCCGGTGATGCCGAGCGCGCGGCTCGGCCATGCCGCCAACGTACTGTACATGCTCACCGGCTACGAACCCGATCCGGCGGCGGCGCGGGTGCTCGATACCTGCCTCATCCTGCACGCCGACCATGGTCTGAATGCTTCGACATTCTCGGCGCGCATCACCGCCTCGACCCAGTCCGATCTGCATTCGGCGATCGTGTCGGCCATCGGCACACTCAAGGGGCCGCTTCACGGTGGCGCCAACGAGCAGGTCATGCGCATGCTGCTCGAGATCGGCGAGGCCGACCGCGCCGAGCAGTACGTCCGTGGCATGCTCAACGGGCGCCGCAAGATCATGGGCTTCGGTCATCGCGTCTACCGTGCCGACGACCCACGCGCCGCCTGGCTGCAGCGCCTCTCGGCAGACCTGGCCACCCGCTCGGGTGTGCGCCGCTGGTACGACATCTCCGAGAAGGTGCGCACGGTGATGCAGGCCGCCAAGCCCCTGCCGGTCAACGTCGACTTCTACTCGGCGTCGGTGTATTACACATTGGGCGTGCCGATCGACCTGTTCACCCCGATGTTCGCCATCAGCCGCGTCGCCGGCTGGACGGCACACGTCTATGAACAGCACAGCGACAACCGGCTCATCCGACCCGAATCCGAGTACATCGGCCCGATGGACGTGCCGTACGTGCCGATCGCCGAGCGCGGCTGAGATTCCCAGGGCGATCGCCCCGGAGGCGTGGATATGTCGTCGCATCGCAAACGCCAGGCCGAATTTGCGGTCATCGGGCTTGGGCGCTTCGGTGCCAGCCTGGCGCTCACGCTGGCCGAGCGCGGTTTCCATGTACTCGGCATCGACCGTGAGGCGGCGATCGTGCAACGTGTCGCCGAACGGCTCACACAGGTTGTGCAGCTCGATTCGACCGACGAAGAAGCGCTCGGCTCGGTCGACATCACCGCGTTCGACGTCGTCATCGTGGCGATCGGCTCGAACTTCGAGGCCAATCTGCTGACCACTGCAGCGCTGCATGCACTCAAGGTCAAGCGCATCATCTGCAAGGCGCTCAACGAGCGCCAGCGCACGATTCTGCTGCGCGTCGGCGCCGAGCGGGTGATCCTGCCCGAATTCGAAGCCGGCGCGCGCCTGGCGCTCGAGCTGGTCGCACCAGGCATGGTCGGCCAGATCCAGCTCGGCGACCAGCACAGCATCTGCGAATTGACGACGCCACGCTCGCTGGTGGGCCAGACGATCCTCGAGAGCGATCTGCGGCGACGGTACGGCGTCACGGTGCTGGCAGTCAAACGCGGCGACGTGCTCACCGTCTCGCCAGCGCCGGATTTCGCTTTCGCTCCCGGTGATGTGCTGGCGATCATCGGCGAGAACAGCTGCACATCACGCGTGATGGCACTGGAGTGACCTGATGCGTCAACGCACGCAGGGCCTGCCGGCGCCGTTGCGCCTGGTGCTCGGGTTGCTGGGGTTGGTGACGGTCGGCACCGTCGCATTGATGCTGCCAGGAATGGCGACACGCCCACTCGCCTGGAACGAGGCGCTGTTCACCGCGACATCGGCACTCAGCGTCACTGGCCTGTCGATCATCGTCCCCGGCACCGACCTGACTTGGATCGGGCAGCTGGTGTTGCTGACCCTGATCCAGATCGGCGGCGTCGGCTTCATGGTGGTCGCGGTGGTGGTGTTCCGGCTGCTCGGTCGCACGATCTCGCTCACCGATCGGCTGGCCCTCACCGACTCGTTTGGCCTCTTGGCGCCACGCGCGATCCTGCAGCTGACCCAGCGGGTGCTGATCACTGTGGTGCTGATCGAGGGCTGCGGTGCGTTGCTGTTGTGGCTACACTGGATGCCGGTGCTGGGCGAGCGTGCCGCGTTCTACGCCATCTTCCACGCCATCTCGGCTTTCTGCAACGCCGGGTTCGAGTTGTTCACCGGCATGCCTGGCTTCGCATATGGCCTGCCCGAAGACGGCGTGACGCTGACGATTCTCGCCGGCCTGATCGTGTCGGGCGGGCTGGGGATCCCGGTGCTCAGCGAACTGGTCGTCTATCACCGCGAACGCCGCCTGTCGCTGCATACGCGCCTGACGCTCGTCGTGGTGCTGATCCTGCTGTCGATCGGCACGGCTGGCTTCGCCATCGGCGAGACGCGTGCCGGTGGGGTGCTGGTGGATCGCCCGGCGGCCGAACAGCTCGGCTTGGCGGCGTTTCATGCCGTGTCGGCGCGCACCGCCGGGTTCGCCGCGGTGCCCGGCTTCGATCAACTTACGCCGGCGACGGTGTTGCTGATGGCGCTGCTGATGTTCATCGGCTGCGCGCCGGCATCGATGGGCGGTGGCATCACGACTGGCACCTTCGTCGTGCTGATGCTGGCGCTGTGGACCTACACACGACGCATGCCCAGCATCAACGTCGGCGGTCGCAGCCTGGCGGTCGGCACAGTGCGCAAGGCGGCTGCAGTGCTGACGACCTCGCTGCTGGCAGTGGTACTGGCGACGTGGCTGCTGCTCGTGACCCATCCGCAGGCGTCGCTGGCCGAGGTGCTGTTTGAGGTGGTCTCGGCATTCGCAACCTGTGGCCTGACGCTGTCGTTCACCAGCGATCTCAACCTGTTCGGCCAGGCAGTGATCATGCTGATGATGTTCTGGGGCCGGCTCGGCGCGTTGACGCTGGTGGCGGCGATCGCCCAACCACATGCGCGCCAGCGCGTACATTACCCGGAGGAACAGATCCTCATCGGCTGAATCCCCTCACCCCCGTCGCGTCTTCGTGTGCCCCACCATCAGTGGTACACTTCACACAAGCCTTGCTGTTGCGTTGTTGCTATCATCATTACGCAGTGCAAGCACAGTATTTGGAGTACATATGCGGTCAAATACGTTGAAACCATACATATTTACACCAACTATTGCGGTTATTCCTGGATTTATCGCAATAGTATGGTGGTTATTAAAATACAGTGCTCATGGTTTTGATTTTACTGGTGAATCATATTATCTTGTTTGGATGTCTAATCCATGGATTTATGATAGCTCAGTATCACAATTTGGATTTATCTATCATTCGCTCTATATTTTGACGCAAGGAAACATCGTACTCATAAGACAGACTAACATCACATTTACGATCATTATAGCATGGATACTTGCATATCTTCTGCTAAGGCAACTATTTAGTGGAATAATAAATAATAAGGTTCAGTTCATCTTAAGCTCATGTGGGCTCGCTGTTTGTGTATCAATGCACAACATTTTTGGTGGTAGCTGGCTATCTAGTCCGAGTTACAATTCTCTTGCACTTCAGTCGATTATTATTACAATTATTGGTGTATTTTTGTCGTCTAAACATAATTCTATACATACAAGTATATTTGGTGCAATCATTATTGGTTTCGGTGGCTGGTTGTGTTTTATGGCAAAACCAACATCAGCACTCTATCTTTCTATAATTGTATTGTGTTATGCTGCTCTATCGCGCGATATATCGATAAATCGCGTATTTATTGCACTTTTTTCTGCATCTGCGTTATTATTAGCGAGTATCTACATCATTGATGGTGATATTTATCGTTTTGTTAATAGATTGCATAATGGGCTTATCATTGGACAAATACTCCTAAATAAGACTGAAATCAATACATGGATACGAAACGATAACTATAAACTGACCAATGATACAATAAATAGTATACTAATCATTACCTTGATTATAATGATATTTATTGGGTCTATAGCATCAAAAATACGCATAATGATGTTATTTGTAGCTACTTCTACATTTATAATCATGTTAGTTATGATTGGAATTATTGGAAATATTATACGACCATCTACTAC
>CAIQIY010000668.1 GCA_903871975.1 uncultured Chloroflexota bacterium
CTGCGCAGCCTGATGCTCGAACTCGGCTTCGAGCCATTGGTGTTCGAATGGACCCATCAACCCGACGGCGGGCGTGAGCGCGGCCGCATCGCGCTGATCGCCAGCGTCGGCAGCAAGCAGCGCTGGGTGCTGATCATGCCGGGGGCCACGCCGCCAGTTCACGGTTGAGTTGGGCCAGGTATTGCGCGAGCCACGCCGTGCGCTGTTGTGCCTCGGCGCGCGCGGTCGCCGTGTTGAATTGCCCGGCGAGGCGCAACAGCTTCGCCGGCAGATGGTCGATCGTGTTCCGCAGGTCATCCAGTGGCCGATCGTGGGCGAACGGATCGGCGGGATCGTAGAGCCGGCGCCCCGATGCGCCGCCCAGCATCAGGCAGCGCGACAACCCGATGGCCCCCAGCGCATCGAGCCGGTCGGCATCCTGCACCACGGCAGCCTCGAGCGTGCGTGGCGCGATCCCGGCACTGAAGCTGTGCGCCTCGATGGCATGCGCGATCGCGGCACGACGCGCCTCGGACACGCCCAGCTCGCACAGCAGCGCGTCGGCGGCCTGCGCCGCGAGCCGTGAGGCTGCCGCGCGCTGCGGCGAATCCTTGGGCACCATCACGCAGTCGTGCAGCCATGCCGCCGGCAACACCACCAGCAGATCGGCGCCCTCGGCCAGCGCCAGGTGGCGTGCCGCCGCGACGACGCGGCGCACGTGCTCGTGATCATGCGCCACATCGCCAGTGGTGCGTGCCAGCAGCCACGCCGCGCACCGCTCCGCCACCCAACCGGCGTCGTCGCTCAGCGCGGCCATGGGCGCGACAACGGGAAGCCGAAGACGTCGAGCAGTTCGCGCAGCTGTGCCTGGGCCGACCCGACATCGCGCCCGTCGGCGGCGGCGGCGCTCACCTGTTCGGCCAGCTCGGCCAGGATCGGCAGCGCGCGATCGGTCTGTAGATCGTCATCGAGCCAGTCGAGCACTGCATCGCGGCCCCGGCCGAGCTCCAGCGGCGTACCGCTGCCGCCGGTTGCGCCGAGCGCATCGAACAACCGCCCCACCTGCGCCTCGGTCGCGTGAACCTCATCGGTGACGTAGTTGAAGTCGGCGCGATAGGGTGTGCGCAGCAGATACCAGCGCAAGGCCGCCGTGCTGTGCCGGCGCACCGCATCACGGATCAGCACCAGATTGCCGAGCGACTTGGACATCTTCTCGCCGTTGAGGAACGCGAGCCCGCCGTGCATCCAGAAGCGCGCGAACGGCGCGCACCCGGTGTACGCCTCGCTCTGCGCAATCTCCGAGGGATGATGGGGGAACGTCAGATCGCGACCGCCGCCGTGGATGTCGAGCTGGTTGCCGAGGTAGCGCGTCGCCATCGCGGTGCATTCGATGTGCCATCCTGGCCGGCCCGCGCCCCACGGGCTCGGCCACGCCGGCTCGCCGGGGTTGGATGGCCGCCACAGCACGAAGTCGAGCGGATCACGCTTGTGCGGGTCGTCGGGCACATTGCCCATCGCATTGGCCGCTGTCAGCAGCGCCGCACGATCCGGCAGGCGCTCGCGCACCATCTCGCCGTACTGCGGCCAGTGCGCCACCGAGAAGTACACGCTGCCACCTGCGGCGTAGGCATAGCCCCGGCCGACCAGACCCTCGATGATCGGCAGCATGCCATCGATTTCCTGTGACACGCGCGGCACATGATCCGGCGGCAGCATGTTGAGCGCAACACAATCGCGATGGAACTTGTCTGTCTCGGACTCGGCCAGTTCCTTCCAGTGGCGCCCGTCACGCGTGGCCCGCTCGAACAACGGATCGTCGACGTCGGTGACGTTGCGTACGTAGCGCACCACACCACCACGATGGCGCACATAGCGGATCAGCACATCGAAGATCAGAAAGGTATGCGCATGGCCGATATGCGTCGTGTCGTACGGCGTTACGCCACAGACGTACAGCGACAGCGGTCGTTCGGCCGCGGGTGGAATGACGAGCGGAAACTTCGCGCCACGCAAGGTATCAAACAGCAGCACCAGCAGCTCCTGTGCATCGCACCGGCGGCATCAGCGGCCGCCACCATCACATCACGGCGCAGGGATCAGAAAATCCGCCGCGGCGAACCCTTCGGCGCCCTCAGCATCACGCACGTACTTCCACAGCCGCCCGCCCTCGTTCGAATCGGGGCCGGCCACGGTGACGATCGTGCCCTCGTAGAGCGTCTTGACCGGCTCGAGCGTCGTCTCGGGCGCCGGGCGCAGGAACAATCCCTGCTCGCCGGTGCCGCTGACCTGCAGTCGCTCGCCAGCCGGTGTTGGCTCGGCGGTGGGCGCCTCGGGCGCTGTAGTCGCTTCGGCAGCAGTCGGCTCGGGGGGAACGGTCGGCAGAATGACCGGCGTCTCGGCGCCGACGGGCGTGATGCGCACCGCCGCCGCCGGCTCGCGCGTCGGCACCGTGATCGCGATCGGCTCGTCGGCGGGCTGGCCGAGCATCGAGAACATGCCTGCGACGATGACCAGCGCGACTGCGATGACCAGGAACTTCCAGCCGCCCTGGCGCAACCATTCACCAGCTTCGGCGAGCGTCAGGCCGCTGCGGGTGCGGCGCGGCCGTGCAGTGCGCGCCGGCCGTCGCAGGTTCATCAGATCGTCGTCGACATCGTCCAGCGGCAGACGATCGGTGGTGCCTCGGCGTGACGATCGGATGGGCCGCTCCTCGGTCGGCTCGCGATCATCGACAGACATGCGCGGTTCCTTTCGCTTCGCTCGGCTGGCCGTGCGCATCTGCGGCACGGTGCGCGGCTGACACGCTGACGTACGCCCGATTGTAACACATCGCTGCTGCGCTGTGCACCGGAAGTGACAGAACGATCGTCGCATGCCCATGGGCCGGCAGGCCTGCCGTGCCGCCCGATGGCTGCCGTGCGCAGCTCTGCCGCGGGGCGATGTGCCGCGTGACGGTGCATGCGTGCTCCACGACGAGCGGCTCATCGTGGCATCGGGCCACGCCAGGCGACGTGGCAGACGCACGCGAGCAGCGCGCTGGCGACGCCGAGCGCGGCGACGCCGCCCGTGACGCCGTGCCACAGGAATGCCGCCGGCTGTCCGGCGCCGCGGGCCAACGCCAGCAGCAGCGCACTCACGATGGCGCAGGCCAGCCAGCTGCGAGCGACGGTGCGCCACCGCGGCGTGAGCCTGGCGTCGTCTGGTTGGCCGGGCGGCGTGCGGCGGTACCAGTGCCACAGCCATGCCAGCAGCACGGCGCCGCCCAAGGCGCTGCTGCCATGCTGCAGGGCGCGATACCACGGCCAGGGGTGTGCGAGCTGCGGCACGAGCCGTACGCCCAGGCCATCGACGTGGGTCCAGGCATCCCAGGCCACGTGGCTCGCAGCACCACACACCAGCGCCGCGCTCCAGCGCAGCCAGTGGGTCGCGCGCCAGTCATCGGCACGGGGCACCCGGCGGCGCAGCGCCGCCGGCGCCAGTTCGTACCAGCTGCGCCGCACGCTCCACCAGCCCGCAACCAGCAGCCAGCCGAGCGGCACGGCGACGATCGCGCCGCCGATGGGATGGTGGCTCAGCGGTGCGAGCGCCGACCACCCGATGTAGTACGGCAGATCGGGTGTCAGGCAACCGATGATCAGCGGCGTGAGCGGCAGGTTCAGCCGGCGCAGCGGCAGGGCGGCGGCGGCGTGCGCCATCGTCAACGGCATCGGTCTGCTCCTCGGGGTGGTGTCGATCATCGGCCGACGGCGGTGGCACGGTGGGGCCGGGCCGGGTGTGCAGCGCCATCGCCGTAGCGAGGCACCCCGCGCCGGCCGGCCAGCACGCCGCCGCCATATGGTAGAATACCACCGACAAGCTACGACGATCAGTCGCGCAGGAGGGGAACATGCTTCGGATCACCGACACTGCTGCCGGAAGCGCATGGCACGAGCTGCTGCGCGATCGGTCCGCCGAGGCGATCGAGCGTGGTGTCGACATCTACACCCCTGCCACGGTCGCTTCCGAGCTGTTCGTCATCGCCACCGGCTCCGTGAGCCTGTATCTGCGTTCGCCCGAAGGCCGCCACGTCACGCTGCGGGTCGTCGAGGCCGGCCAGGTCTTCGGGCATGTCGCGCTGTTGTGGGACGAGCCGTACGACACCTTTGCGCAGGCGCAGAGCGACCTGTTGTGTTACCGGGTCGCTTCCGCCGATGTGCGCATGCGCATCGAGCGTGATCCGGGCCTGGGGCTGGCACTGCTGCTCGACATCGGGCAGCACCGCATCGCCGTCAGCGCACGCCTCGAGGATGTCGCCTTCCGCTCGGTGCCTGCCCGCCTCGCCGGCCTGTTGCTCGAGCTCGCCTGCGCCCACGGCAGCGAGTCGCTCTCGGCGGTCCTGCCGCGCCACAGCCACCGCCAGCTCGCCGAGATGATCAACGCCTACCGCGAGACGGTCACCAAGGTGCTGATTCAGTTCCGTGATGCCCGCCTGCTCGAGATCGACCGCACGACGATCACGCTGGTGAATCTGGCCCGCCTGCGCGAGCTCGCCCAGAGCTGAGGGC
>CAIQIY010000669.1 GCA_903871975.1 uncultured Chloroflexota bacterium
GGCAAGCAATTTGGTGCGATCATCGCTGCGGTGATGCACTATGGCGAGCCACAGGAGCATGGCGAGGCGGCGCTGGCGGCGTTCGAAGAGCTCTATACCCGCTACAGTGCGCTGATCAAGCATGATCGCGAGCTGCGCGACGAAGCCGAGCGCTGGCGCCGACGCCTGGATGATGGCGATGCCGAGGCGCTCGAGCGGCGCGACTGGATCGACGGGCTGGTGGCGCAGGCGGCCGAGCCCAACCACGATGATCAGGCACGTGCCTGGTCATTGCGACTCGAGCGCGGAGACCCGCAGGCGCGTGCGCTGTGGCAGCGCACGATTGATCTGACCATCGAGGTCAATGATCGGCTGTACCAGCGGCTCGGCGTCAGGATCGACCATGCGTATGGCGAAAGCTTCTACGAGCCGATGCTCGCTGCCGTCATCGATGAGGCGCTGGCGAAGGGTGTCGCCTATCGCGACGAGGCTGGCGCGGTAGTGGTCGACGAGCTCGAGCCCAATCTGCCGACGTTCCTGCTCCAGCGCTCAGACGGCGGCACGTTGTACATGACCCGTGACGTCGCGACGATCCAGTTCCGCGTGCGTCAGATGCTGCCCACGCGCATCGTGTATGTGCTGGGCATCCCCCAGGAATTGCACCTGCGACAGTTGTTCGCGCTGGTACGGGCGATGGGGTATGCTGCCGACATCGAGCTGGTGCACGTCAAATTCGGTACGGTGTTCGATCAGCATGGGCAGGCGCTATCGACACGCCGCGGCAACATGGTCTATCTCGAACCGCTGCTCGATGAGGCGCACGCACGGGCGTTGGCGGTGGTGCGCCAGAGCAGCAGCGAACTTGATCCGGCCGAGCAGGACGAGATCGCCGAAGCCGTCGGCATCGGTGCGGTGATCTACAATGATCTCTACCAGGATCCCCGGCGCGACATTCGGCTCGATTGGGACCGGATGCTGGCGCTCGATGGCAACAGCGCGCCGTACATTCAATACATGGTGGCACGCTGCCGCTCGATCGTGCGCCGCGCTGCCGACGAGCCCGGCGGGCCGGTCGACGTTGGCCTGCTGGTGCATCCGAGCGAGCTGGCGGTGATCAAGCAGCTGGCACGCCTGCCACGGGCCGTCCGCGAGGCTGCCCAGCGCTACGCGCCGTTCGTTGTGGCCGAATGGTGCTACGAGACGGCACGGTCGCTGTCGGCGTTCTACCGCGATTGTCCAGTGCTGCGTGCCGAGCAACCCGAACTGCGTGGTGCCCGGCTGCAACTGGTCGCTGCGACGGCCCAGGCATTGACGAATGGTCTGGCGCTGCTTTGCATCCGTGCGCCACAACGTATGTGATGACCACCTGCGACATCATCACCAACACCCACAGAAAGGCCGATTGTGCTCGATTTGCGTCACTACCGCGCCGTCCTACTCGACATGGACGGCGTCCTGTATCGCGGGAAACGACCACTTCCCGGTGTCGCCGAACTGCTCGCGGTCTTCAACGAGCGTGGCATCGCGTACGCCTGCGTCACCAACAATGCGACGCTCACCGCGCACCAATTCAGCGAGAAGCTGGCGAGCATGAGGATCCACATGCCCGCAGAACGCATCGTCACGTCGCCGCTCGGCACGCGCCGTTACCTCGAGGGGCAGGCGCCACGTGGCACTGGCATCTTCTGTGTCGGCATGGACGGCCTGCGCAGCGCGTTGTTCGATGACGGCTACTTCGTCGAGGATGACCAACACCCAGCATTTGTCGTGGTCGGCATGGACTTCGAGGTCACCTATCGTACGCTGCGCCGTGCCTGTCTGCACATCCGTGCCGGTGCGCGCTTCATCGGTACCAATCCCGACACCACATTTCCCGCCGAAGATGGCATCGTGCCGGGGTGCGGCGCACTCCTCGCATTGTTGCGTGCCGGCAGCGACCAAGAGCCCTATGTCATCGGCAAGCCTGGCCCGGCGCTGTTCCATGCGGCGATCAGCCTGCTCGGCGCCGACCCGACGCAGACGCTGACGATTGGTGATCGCCTCGACACGGATATCGCCGGTTCGCGCGCTGCCGGTCTGCCGAGCCTGCTGGTGCTGACCGGGGTGACAACGGCCGCGATGCTGGACGCCAGCACGCTCCAGCCCGATGACGTCTACGACGATCTGCTGGCGGTCGCCGCTGCATTCCGTGCTGCCTGAACACGTACCACCGCCGGATCGACGGCGATCCATGCGATGATCGGGGCGCGCCGCCGCGCTGCCGCCGTACCGGGTGATGCACCTGGACCAGGAACATCTGTCACGCCATCGTCGATGTTCATGCCGTCATCCGGCGCGGCATCACTGTCGGAGAAGGGGCAATCGTTCATGGATCGCATTCTCGTCGCCGAGCCGATCGCCGAGGCAGGGCTGGCGCGGCTCCGCGCAGCAGCCGCCGTCGACCTCCGCACCGGCCTGGACTGGGCGACACTCCTCGCCATCCTGCCAGACTACGACGCCCTCATCGTGCGCAGCGCCACCCGCGTGACCGATGAACTCCTCGCCGCCGGCACACGACTGCGGGTCGTCGGTCGGGCTGGTACCGGCGTCGACAACATCGAACTCGAGGCAGCGACCCGCCGGGGCATTCTGGTCGTCAACGCCCCGGCCTCGAATAGTGTCGCCGTCGCCGAGTTGACGATCGGGCTGATTCTGGCGCTGGCACGCCAGCTGCCCCAGGCGCACGCCTCGGCTGCAGCCGGCCGCTGGGAGCGGCAGCGCTACATGGGCTTCGAGGTGCGCGGCAAGACCCTGGGGCTGGTCGGCCTGGGCCGCATCGGTGCCGAAGTCGCCCGCCGCGCGCGCGGCCTCGAGATGCAGGTGGTGGCATACGACCCGATCGTCTCGACCGAGCGTGCCGCACAGCTTGGGGTGACGCTCGCCTCGCTCGATGATGTTCTGGCCACCAGCGATCTCGTCTCGCTGCATGTCCCGCTGGTCGAGGCGACGCGCAATGTCATCGACGCGACGCGCCTGGCACAGATGAAGCGCGGTGCGTACCTGATCAACGCGGCACGTGGTGGTATCATCGACGAGGCGGCGCTGGTGCAGGCGCTCGATGCCGGGCACCTGGCTGGCGCGGCGCTCGACACCTTCGCCATCGAACCACCGACTGGCAATCCGCTGATCGGGCATCCCCTTGTTGTGACGACGCCACATCTCGGCGCATCGACCCGCGAAGCGCAGCAGCTCACCGGCGTCGATGTCGCCGAGGGTGTACTGACTGCGCTGGCGGGCGGCTCACCAACGTATGCGGTGAACGCGCCGTATATCGCGCCGGAGCAGCAGGGCGTCATCGGGCCGTATCTGCAGCTGGCGCGACGGCTCGGCGCCCTGTGTACCGGCTTGGTGCAGGATCCGGTGCGTCACTACGACATCGAGTATCGTGGCGAGCTCGCGGCTGTTGATACTGTCGCGGTGCGGCTGGCGGTGCTGCAGGGGTTGCTGGCCGGCACGCGCGAAGAGCGGGTGACAGCGGTGAATGCTCCGTTGCTGGCGCGTGAGCGCGGATTGCGGTATCGCGAGCTGACCACCGACGACGCCGAGGCGTACGCTGGCATGCTGGTGGTGCGGGCACATACGGCCGAGGGCTTGCGGCCTTTTGTGGGGACGATCATCCATGGCGTGCCCCACATTGTCGAGGCCGATGGCTATCGCGTCACGTTCGAGCCGGCCGGGCCGTTGCTCTTCACCTACCACCGCGACCGGCCGGGGCTCATCGGGCGCGTCGGCACGCTGCTCGGCGCCGCCGACGTGAACATCGCC
>CAIQIY010000670.1 GCA_903871975.1 uncultured Chloroflexota bacterium
CCAGAAGAACAGGATGTCGTAGCCGGTCTCCATCACGCTGGTCGGGTAGAAGCGCTGCAGATCCGGGGTCGCATGCGGCCAGCCGAGCGTCGAAAACGGCCACAGTCCACTCGAGAACCAGGTATCCAGCACATCCGGGTCCTGGGTGATGCCTGGCCCCTGCGGCTCGGGATCATCGGGGCCCGGCACGATCATGCTGCCATCAGCGGCATACCACACCGGAATGCGGTGCCCCCACCACAACTGTCGGCTGATGCACCAATCCTGGATGGTGTCCATCCAGTGAAAGTAGACCTTCTCGAAGCGCTCGGGGACGATGCGGACCGAGCCATCGCGGACGGCGGCGGCGGCCAGTTCGGCGAGTGGGCGAGCGCGCACGAACCATTGTTCGCTGAGCAGGGGTTCGATGATCTCGCCACCGCGCTGGCTGATTCCCACCGACATCGTGTGTGGCTGCATGCCTGCCAGCAGGCCTTCGCGCTCGAGATCGGCGAGCACGGCACGACGCGCGGCGAAGCGCTCGAGCCCGGCATAGCAGCCGGCGTGCTCGTTGAGGGTTGCGTCGCGATTCATCACATTGATCATCGGCAGCCCATGGCGCAACGCGACCTGGTAATCGTTCGGGTCGTGCGCCGGCGTGATCTTCACCGCCCCGCTGCCGAACGCCGGGTCGGCATACGCATCGGCGACGATCGGGATGCGCCGCCCGACGACCGGCAGCAGCACCTCGCGCCCGATCATGGCCTGGTAGCGTTCGTCATCGGGGTTGACCGCGACGGCAGTATCGCCCATCAGCGTCTCGGGGCGGGTCGTCGCCACCGTGATGAATTCGGCGGCTGCAGTCGCCCAGGCCCCCGATCCCCAGGGTGCCGTGCCGAGCGCCGTGCCATCGAGCGGCACCAGCGGATAGCGCAGGTGAACCAGGCTCACCTGGCGCTCTTCGTGTTCGACCTCGAGATCGCTCACCGCCGTCTGTAGCGCTGGCGACCAGTTGACGAGATAGGTGCCACGATAGATCAGGCCATCATCGTAGAGCCGCTTGAAGGCAGCGCGCACCGCATACGACAACCCTGCGTCGAGGGTGAAGCGTTCGCGCGACCAGTCGCACGAGGCGCCCAGGCGTCGCAGCTGGCGCGTGATCTCGCCACCGTATCGCTCCTTCCAGGCCCAGGTGCGGCGCAGAAACTCCTCGCGGCCGACGGCCTCGCGGCTGCTACCCTCGCTGCGCAAGAGCTTCTCGACCTGCGACTGCGTCGCGATGCCGGCATGGTCGGTGCCGGGCAACCACAGTGCGGCATCGCCACACATGCGACGCCAGCGCACCAGCACGTCTTCGATGGTGACGAACATGGCATGGCCCATGTGCAGCTCGCCGGTGACGTTGGGTGGTGGCATGGATACGACGAACGGCGCAGCTGCGGCATCGTCGGCCGGCTGGAACAGCCCATTGGCCTGCCACCATGCATAGAGCCGCTCTTCGATCTGCTGCGCCTCGTACGCCCGCGCCATCTCGGTCGGGCGCGCTATCCCGGGTGCTGTCATGATTCCCACCGTTGCTTTCACTGGAACCCTGTGCCCATTATACTCGGGCACCGCGCACTGCCGGATGCCATGGCAGCGTCAACCACCGGCAATCGTGTGCTGTGCTGCAGGAGCGTGGGCAGGCCCACCTGCGGGTAGCGATTCGTCCACGCACGATCGCACGCGCCTGCGCCGTGTCGCCCGGCCCGGCACCCCCCCGTGGCGCGCGCAGGGCAGGCATGGTGGCGCGGCCGACGCGCAGGGCATGGTTGGGCTGCTGCCTGGCTGGTGCGACGGCCCCGTGGCGTGTGCTGCCGCAGCACGCCTGCGACGAATCCTGGCCGATGGCGCCCCGAAGATCGACGACGAGTCACCCGTGCGAGGGATGGCGCATGCCGCGCAGGCCAGCGATGATGCAACGGGCACGCGGCGGCGGTGCGCGGCGGCATGGCTGGAGAGTGCGGCATGCACTGGATCGACCGATGGTGTGAACACTGGCTGGCCTGGATCTTCCCGGAACGCTGCGTGGCCTGCGAGCGGCACGGCGGCAGCCTGTGCAAAGCATGCCAGCAGACGCTGGAAGACTACGACGAACCACCCCCGACGCTGCTGGCCGTACAGCAGGCGACGCACGTCGCGTATGTGTACAACCACACGATGCGACAGATCGTCCATCGCCTCAAGTACCGCCGCGAGCGCCGCGTCGCACGGCTGGCCGGACACCTGATCGCACAGCGCGTTCCAACGTGCCTGACATCGGCCAGCGTGTTCGTGCCGGTGCCGCTCCACGCCACGCGCCTGGCGAGCCGCGGCTTCAACCAGGCCGCGTTGTTGGCGAGCGCCCTCGCCCGGCTCAGCCGCGGGCAGCTGCTCGACAAGCTGGTGCGTCAGCGCGACACGCCGCCGCAGGCACGCCTCGGCATCCGCGAGCGTCAGGCCAACGTCGCCGACGCCTTCGTCTGGCAGGGTGCTCCACCACCAACGCACGTCATCCTGGTCGACGACGTGCTCACGACCGGCGCGACGATGCGTGCCTGCAGCGACGCGCTGCAGGCAGCCGGCGCGCGCAGCATCACCGGGCTGGCGCTGGCGCGCAGCCGCGCCCCACGCCAGCCACCGCCGCACGGGTGATGCCACCATCTGGCACACACCAGGGCCTCAGCGCCGCGAGTCGGCGCGCTCGCGCACCGCCAGCAATGCCTGCGGCAACCGTACCACCGCCAGACCGCGTGGCTGGACCCGCACAAAGCGCGCGCGTGCGGTCTCCCACTGCTGCAACAACTCGGCCGCGCGCGGGCTCGCCGTCGTCTCGTGATGGCGCGCCAGCAATGCCCGCACGTTCATCTCATCCTGTGCCTCGAGCGGCTCAAGCGTGACCATCTCGGGGTTGCATGCCGTCGCCACATTGCCATGTTCGTCGTAGAGATACGCCAAGCCGCCCGTCATCCCGGCAGCAAAGTTGCGGCCCGTCCCCCCGATCACCAGCACCACGCCGCCGGTCATGTATTCACAGCCATGATCACCGACGCCCTCGACGACGGCGATGCCACCCGAATTGCGCACCGCGAAGCGCTCGCCGGCGCGCCCAGCGGCGTAGAGCGCACCACCGGTCGCACCATACAGACAGGTATTGCCGATGATCGAGCTCTCGTGCCACACGTAGCGCGCAACCGGCGATGGGCGTACCACGAGCTCGCCGCCCGCCATCCCCTTGCCGACATAGTCGTTCGATTCGCCCGTCAGCACGAGCCGCATGCCCGGCGCGAGAAACGCACCGAAGCTCTGGCCGGCGCTGCCATGGAACGCGACGGTGATCGTACCCTCGGGCAGGCCCGGCACGCCGAACCGCCGCCCGATCTCGCCCGCCAACGTCGCGCCGATCGTACGATCGACGTTGCTGATCGGATAGGCCAGCTCGATCGCCATGCCCTCGTCGAGTGCCGGCGCAGCATCGGCGAGCAGGCGCGCATTGAGCGCGTCGACACCGATCCGGCCGTTGGTGGACTGCGCATTGCGGATCGCCGTGCTGCCATCGTCGACACGCTGCAGCAGGCGTGTCAGATCGACGGCATCGCTGCCGGCGACCCCACGCGGCACCTGGCGCAGCCGATCGCTGCGCCCGACCAATTCGGCGACCGTGCGGGCGCCGAGCGCGGCCAGCAGCTCGCGTACCTCCAGCGCCACGTGCATGAAGAAGTGCGCCACATCCTCGGGGGTGCCGGTGAATTTGGCCCGCAGCTCGGGGCGCTGCGTCGCGATGCCCACCGGGCAGTTGTTCGAGTGGCACGTGCGCGCCATCACGCACCCCTCGGCGACCAGTGCCGCCGTGCCGAACGAGAACTCGTCGGCACCGAGCAGCGCTGCCAACACGACGTCACGGCCAGTCTTCAAGCCGCCGTCGACGCGCAGCCGTACCCGGCCGCGCAGGTCGTTGATCACCAGCGTCTGCTGCGATTCGGCCAGGCCGAGCTCCCAGTTGACGCCAGCATTCTTGATCGACGACAGCGGCGATGCCCCGGTGCCACCCGAATGACCCGAGATGTGCACGACGTCGGCACCGCCTTTGGCCACACCGGCGGCCACCGTCCCGACGCCGGCTTCGGCCACCAGCTTCACCGAGACTGCTGCACGGGGATTGACCTGCTTCAGGTCATAGATCAGCTGGGCGAGGTCCTCGATGCTGTAGATGTCGTGATGCGGTGGCGGCGAGATCAATGGCACGCCGGGTGTGGTGTAGCGGTTGCGCGCAATCTCCTCGGTGACCTTCTGCCCGGGGATCTGGCCGCCCTCGCCGGGCTTGGAGCCCTGCGCCATCTTGATCTGCAGCTCGCGCCCGGACGCCAGGTAGGCCGGGGTGACGCCGAATCGCCCGGATGCGACCTGCTTGATCGTGCTGTTGCGCTCGTCGTGGTACCGTGCCGGGTCCTCGCCGCCTTCGCCCGAGTTGCTCAGGCCGCCGATGCGATTCATCGCCACCGACAACGCCTCGTGTGCCTCGGCGCTGGTCGACCCATGCGACATCGCCGCCGTCGAGAAACGCATCGCGATCGACTCGAGCGACTCGACTGCTTCGAGTGGCACTGCCGGGCCAAGTGGCAGCATCTCGAGGACATCGCGCAGTTCGGTGGGCGGGCGCTGGTGTACCAACCGGCTGTAGGCCCGGTAGTCGTCGTAGCTGCCACCACTGGCGGCCTTCTGCAGCGCGTGGACGACCGTCGGCGCAAAGGCGTGATACTCGCCGTCTTTCTTGAACTTGTAGAAGCCGGGGTGCGCCAGCGTCGACCGCGACGCCACCAGCGGCAGACGATTGGCAAATGCCGCATCGTGGTGCTCGAGCACGTCGCTGGCCAGCTTGTGGAAGCCGAAGCCGCCGAGTCGCGCCGGGACGCCGGTGAAACAGCGCGCGATCACGGCATCGGCCAGCCCGATCACCTCGAAGATCTGTGCACCGCAATAGCTGTCGACCGTCGCGATGCCCATCTTCGACATGACCTTCAGCAGGCCCTTCTCGAGCGCGTGGATGTAGTTGACC
>CAIQIY010000671.1 GCA_903871975.1 uncultured Chloroflexota bacterium
CCTTGTATTCACCACAGGTATTCGGGCTGCCACGCCGCCAGCACGGCACGCACGTCGTCCAACGTCGGTGCATGGCGGCCGGTGCCGCGGCGCTGGACCATCGCCGCGCCCATGGCATTGGCGACGGCTGCGATCCTGGTGTCGGGCCAGCCCTGCGCGACGCCGAACAGATACGCCGCCGCAAAGCAGTCGCCCGCGCCGGCGACATCGCGGACGACGACGGGCGCGCCTGGTGCGTCGTGGTCGCCGTGCGCATCGACGATGCTGCAGCCCGCTGCGCCGCGTTTCACCACGACGCGGCGAATGCCCAGCCCGAGGAAGGCGGCGGGCGTGTCGGCGCCCAGCGCGACGACTTCGTCGGCGGTGAGCAGCAGGACATCGACGAGCGTCAGGACCTGGTGGCGCAACGCGGCGTCGAGCAGGCGGAACTCCGGCCCGGGATCGAAATACACCGGCCGGCCGTGCTGGCGGGCGAGCTGCAGGCTGGTGAGCACTGCACGGCGCACGCGTGCCTCGCGCAGCGAATAGCCGAAGGCGAAGACGGCATCGGCGTCGGCGATCGCCTGAGCCCAACGTGGGTCGAACGCTACCTCGGTGCCGACACCATAGGCGCCCGTCATCAACGTCTGCCCAGCGTCATCGTTCATCACCAACACGGCGGTCGTGCCGCCTTCGGCGCTGCGCGCCACCAGCGACATCTCGACGCCCTCGTCGTGCAGGATGCGCCCGACTTCGCGGCCGAACACATCATCGCCGAGGACACCGATCGCGATCATCCGCACGCCGAGGCGCGCGCCGGCGATCAGGAAGTTGCCCGCCCCACCCGGCTCGATGCTGATGCTGTGGGCCTCCTGATACACACCTGGCGCGACCTGAAGCGACGGCAGCTGGACGACCAGATCGGCGACCAGGTCGCCGACGGTCACGACACGGAATGGCATGCTCCCCGCGCTCACGAGGCTGCCGCCAGGCGCGCACCGAGCGCGCCGAGATCGCGCGCCAGCCCGGCGAAGTCGATGGTCGGATTCGCCGCGTCCAGCTGGTCGCGATACTGCTGCGGGATGGCGCTGGCGCCACGCAGCGCACCGGCGATGGCGCATGCCATGGCGCCGACCGTGTCGGCATCGCCGCCGAGCGCCGCCGCGTAGATGGCCGTCTGGATCGGATCGCCGTCGGCCATGGCGAGCACGCCGAATGCCGCCGGCACCGACTCGCTGGTCGCCAGCGTGCTGCCGACGAGATCATAGAGCATCTGGATGCGCTCGCGCGGCGCGGCGGCGTGGCGTGCGATGTCGACGGCCAGCGCGATGCGCCGGCTGACCGAGGCGCCCATCCAGGTTGGCCCGAGCGCGCGCCCCTCATCGGCGGCACGCATCGCATGCTGGATCACCAGATCGAGCGTGGCGGTGGGTGCCAGCGCACTGGCGACGGCCGCCGCCACCGCTGCTGCGCCGGAGATCGCCACGTCGGTGTGATGGGTCGGTGTCGCCTGAATCGCAGCTGCGCGGGTTGCCTGCACGGGATCGCCGGGGTACAGCAGGCCGACGACGCTGACGCGCATCGCAGCACCGTTGGTGTCGCCGCGGGCGCCGCTGCGTTCGGCCGGAACGCCGGCGAGCAGCTGCTGGACTGCGCGACGCGTGCTCGGGCCAACGTATGGGCACGCCTCGCCGCCGACGGCGTGATACCAGCGGACGACGGCGCGCGCTGCCCCGGCGACGGTCACTGCGCCGTCGTCGAGGATGGCGCGGGCGAGTTCGACGGCCTGCTCGGTGTCATCGGTGATCCGGCCGGCCACCAGGCCCGCGTGCACCGGATGATCAGCGGGGCCGGCGAGGAATCCCTCGATCCAGCCACCGTAGCGTTGCCAGGTGTCGTGCGGCGTGAGCAGTGCCGACATGCACCAGGCGTCGCCGAGCGCCTGGCCATAGAGTCCGCCGAGGATGCGATCGTACAGAGTCATGATCATCCCAATCGTGCTCGGACGCGGAACGGTCGCCGCGACTGGCGATGCCCGCGTCGTGATTGCCTCAGTGCCCGGCCGCCGCCATCCACGGAATGGTCGCGCGTCGCTGTGGTGCCGGCGTATTGCGGCTGCCCGCGATGCGCACGACGCCGTCGATCACCACCGCTGCGACCGCCGGCGTGTCGCCGAGTGCCAGCGTGGCGCGGGCATCGCGCGCCTCCGACCCGACGGGTGCATCGACGATGATGCAGTCGGCCGCGGCGCCGCAGGCGATGCGCCCTTCGTCGAGCCCGTAGATGCGCGCGGTGTTGCCGGTCGCCATCGCCACGACCAGCGCCGGGTCGACGTCGCCCAGCGACGCGACCCAGGCCATGGTCCGCAGGACACCCAGCGGGATGACGCCGGTGCCTGATGGTGTGTCGGTGCCGATGATCAGCCGGCCGAGGGCATCGGCACGCGCCACCAGTCGGGCGATCTCGCCGACGCGTCGGGTATTGCCGGCCTGCACGACCTCGATGGCCATGGTCGATTCGGCGATCAGCCGCTCGATATCGCGCAGTGGCGCCGCGGTCGGGCCACCATTGGTGTGCGATGCGATGTCGGGGCCAATCGCCAGCGCCTCGGCGGCGCCCAGCCCGTTGCTGC
>CAIQIY010000672.1 GCA_903871975.1 uncultured Chloroflexota bacterium
ACTCTGGCTGGTTGACGGCGTGTGCCACCAGATCACGCAACGAACGGATCTGCGGCCCGCCAGGATAGATCTCGGCGTAAGGCGTCAGGTAGAGCGCTGGCTCGGCCCGGTCGATGGGTACGACATAACTTTTGGCACTCAGTGGCGTGAACTCCCAGAGCATCGCCGCATCGCCATGATCGCTGCACGTCGCCAGCCAGCGACCATGATGGCTCCAGGCCAGCACATCGCCGGCATCGAGCAAACGGCGTTCGCGCGTCAGGTCGCTCTCGATGTCGTAGAACGCCAGGCCATCGATCGTGCGCCCAATGATCTCGCGATTATCCGGCGTAAAGCCCAGGATCTGACCAGCCGACGACGTCACGCTGACGATTTCGCGGCCGCTGACCAGATCCTGGACTGCCAGATAGCCAAAGAAGCCCTTGAGCGCCACCAGGCGAAAATCGGGGCTCGGAATCTTCTGTGCGGGTTTCCCGCCGAGTGAGCGGACCGCGCGACCCGTCGAGATGTCGATCACCTCATCGCGGCGATGATCGATCGTATAGCGCCACGACGGGCTCACATCGATCGGGCGGTGCACCCGCGAGGTCAATTCGGGCATCTCATGTTCGCGCCACGTCGTCGTATCCCAGATGGCTGGCGGGCTGACGGCACCCTGGGATGGCGCAGCGAAGATCGCGAGATAGTCGCCATCGGCGCGAAAGCGCAGGCGTGTACGGTAGCCCTGTTCCTGTTCACTCGGCAGCACACGTTCATCGAGGATCGTCCACTGCGCCGTCGACCAGACCGTAAGGCGATCGTGGTTCCACAGCGCGATGAGTCGCTGGCCATCGGGGCTGAACGCGATATCATCGATCTCGCGCGTGAGCGTCAGCTGCTGATTGATCATGCCAGTCAGCGGATCCCAGATCTCGATGATCCGTTCATCGGCCGTCGCGAGGATACGGCTATCGGGGCTGAACGCGAGGCGGCGGCAGCGCCGCTCGCGGCTGACCCAGGGCAAGCCATGGCGCAGCCGGCCGCTCTCGGCGTCCCAACTCTCGATGCGCCCGGCGTGATAGCTGAGCAGATTGCGGCCATCGGGGGTGAAGGCGATCTGATGAGCCGGCGTACGACCGAACAGCCGCGGCACGAATCCCTGGTTGACATGCCAGAACAGCATGCGTTCCTCGGGGCCGCGGGCGATGGCCAGATGCTCGCCATCGGGGCTCCAGCACAGCTGGCTGGGGCCGAGTTCGGGCAGTGGCAACCGATGGATCTCGCGCCCGGTAGCGACATCCCAGATGCGCACCACCGAGTCGGTATCAAACGACGCCAGCCGTTCGCCAGCCGGATCGAACACGGGGGTACCGAGCTCGGCATCGACGACGCGCTCGAACGCCCGGAGCTGGCGGCCAGTCTCGAGCGACCACAGCACAATCTGGCGCGCATCGGTGGTGATCAGGCGCTGGCCATCGGGGCTGATGGCGATGGCCCGCACCTGCAGCAGGTTGACGCTCCAGTCGGGGCCAGCGGGTTGCAGCGGCCGCATGCGGATGCCGGTCGGCTCGATGGTGAGCATCGCGCGTCCCGCAGGGTCGATGGCGATCCCACGCACGCCCTGCATCGGGATGCTCGCCATCAACGAACCATCGGCGACGTCCCACAGGGCGATGCGCGAGGCATCGGCGAGCGCCAGCAGCTGCCGCGCGTGACAGAACGCGCCGTGGAATGCCGGGCAATCGATCTGCCAGCGGATCGCACCACCGGAGCGACCGTGGAACTCGAGCAGCGTCGCGCCGGTGCGGGTGATCAGCAGCGCGTGGCGCCCGCCGGCCTCATCGTCGGGCGCCGCGACGCCGACCAATTGCACGATCGGTGCGTGATCGACCAGGCGGACAAAGCCACGCCGCAGGCGCCGTGCCTCGGTGAAGTGCCCGCTCAGGTCGAACATGCCACGCGCCGCCATCGCTTCCTCCGCATTGGATAGGCCCTGCCGGTTGGCGCCGCCGTCGCCGCTACCGGGCACTGCGTTGTCTGCACCGGCCGCGCAACAGCGCATGGATGCGATCCATCCGGTTCTCGCCTGCAACTGCTCGGACATCCATCATACCACGCCCGACGCGCCGCTGACATGCTGCGGCGGGGGGCATCATGCCCGGCGCCGTGCCCGTGGTGCATGGCAGCTGGTGACGGCGCGCCAATCCAGTCGGGGCGCCACATCGTGGCACCCTCACCCCCGTCGCCGCGCATCACCCCGCTCCTGCAGTGCGGAAGCGCGGGGCCGCCGCGCCGCTGTGCCTGCCGATTGGCGGTTGCCCGCCAGCCCACAGCTTGGTACAATGGTCACGGGCACACACTGCCCACTTGCGTGGAACGCGCGCATCGCAGAGGAGCATCCTGTGACGAACACGACCGAGTTCCGCTACCTGGGCAAGGGTCGCAAGCTCATCGAAGGGCTCGAGAAGATCACCGGCACTGCCCAGTACGTCGCCGATATGCAGATACCCGGGCTATTGCATGCCGGCGTCGTACTCAGCCCATACGCCCACGCGAAGATCGTCTCGATCGACACCAGCGCGGCGCGTGCCATGCCCGGCGTGGCGGGGGTCTTCACCGCCGACGACTTGCCGACGCGTGATCGTGCCATGAACTCGCGCCACAGCGCCGTACTTGCGCGCGAGCGCGTGCTGTTCTGTGGCCAGCCAGTGGTGGCAGTCGTCGCCGACAGCGAAGCCCACGCGCGGGACGCTGTCGCAGCCGTGGTCGTGGAATACGAGCCGCTGCCGGTGATCGCCGACATGCTGGCAGCGCTGGAACCCGACGCGCCGGTCATCTGGCCCGACGGCCTGCCGAAGGACGGCGTCGATCTCACCGCCGCGCATGCTGCCGTCGACAAGGACGGCGAGGACGTTGAGCGTGCGCCATCGAATCTGCACGCCACGAATCACTATCGCCGCGGCGATGTCGCACGCGGCCTGGCCGAAGCCGACGTCGTCGTCGAGCGTACCTACCGCACGCCGATCGTCCACCAGGCCTATCTCGAGCCACACGCGTCGCTGGCCATCCCCGAGCCCCACCGTGGTGCGGTGACCGTCCACACCAGCACGCAGGGGCAATTCGGCGTGCGCGACGAAGTCGCACGGCTGTTGTCGCTGCCAAAGAACAAGGTCCGCGTCGTACCGATGGCCATCGGTGGCGGCTTCGGCGCCAAGTACGGCCTGATCGACCCGCTGGTCGCCGCGCTGGCGGTCACCATTCGGCGGCCGGTGCGGCTGGTCCTGACCCGCAGCGAAGATTTTCTGACGACGACGCCGTCGCCGGCGACGATCATCGAGCTGACGACCGGTGCACGCCGCGACGGCACGATCACCGCGATCAAGGCCGTGATCACGATGGACAATGGTGTGTTTCCGTTCACGCTCGGCGGCATCGTGAGCATCCTGCTCGGCGGGTATTACAAGTGTGAAAACGTCGACATTTCGGTGCGCGAGGTGTTGACGCACAAGCCGCAGGGTGGTGCGTACCGCGCACCCGGGGCGCCGTCGGCGACCTTTGCCATCGAGTCGAACATCGACGAGATGGCCCACCTGCTCGGCATCGATCCGATGACCGTGCGGCTCACGAGCACCGTCGAGACGGGCGATCTGATGGGCAACAACGATCCGTGGCCGAACCTGGGCCTGCGTCAGTGTCTCGAGGCGCTGCAGCAGCATCCCGCCTGGGCCGAGCGACACCTCGGGCCCGACGAGGGCATCGGCATCGCCGTCGGCGGCTGGCCGTGCGGCATGTCGCCGGCAGCCTCGGTCTGCCGCGTCGACAACGACGGCACCGTACGCATTCACGTCGGCTCGGTCGACATCTCGGGAGTCAACAGCTCGCTGGTCCTGATCGCCGCCGAAATCCTCGACATCTCGCCCGACCAGGTCGAGCTGTTGCAGGGTGACACGCGCGACGGCCCGCGCGCCGGCCCCAGCGGCGGCAGCCAGACGACCTACAGTGTCTCGGGCGCCGTCGCCAGTGCCGCGCGTGCGGCACGCCAGAAGCTGCTCGAGGTCGCCTCGCACCACTTCGAGGCGAGCGTCGAGGACCTCGAGCTGAAGCAGGGCGCAGTGCACGTGCGCGGCCTGCCCGACCGAAGCGTCTCGATCGCGACGCTGGCAGAAGAATCGGAGCGGCTGCGTGGTGGGCCGGGGCCGATCATCGGCGAGGGTACGGCGGCGGTGTCGGAGAACGCGCCGGGCTTCGTCGCCCATCTGGCGAAGGTGCATGTCGACCGCAACACCGGGCAGGTGACGCTCAAGCAGTACGTGGCCGTGCAGGATGTCGGCTTCGCGATGAATCCCACCATGGTCTACGGCCAGATCCACGGTGGCGCCGTGCAGGGCATCGGTTGGGGCCTGAACGAGGCGATGATCTACGATCGGTACGGCCAGTTGCTGACCGGCACCTTCATGGATTACAGCATCCCGGCGTTCGATTCGGTGCCCGACATCGAGACGGTGCTGATCCAGAACCCGGCACCGCATGGTCCATTCGGTGCACGTGGCATCGGCGAGCCGCCGATCACCGCCGGTGCCGCCGCGATCGCCAACGCGGTGCGGGCCGCCGTGGGGGTGCGCGTCACCGAGCTGCCGATCCGCGCCGAGCGCGTGTGGCAGGCATTGCACGCCGAGGCATGAGCCGCGGGCGGCGTCGGCCGTGTGTGGTCGGCGCCGTCGCATCGCGAAGGAGCCTGGGTGGATCAGTCGGCGATTGATCGTGAGGTCGAGCAGAATCTGCCGTGGAATGCGGCGGTGAATCTGGTCGATACGGCGTTCATCATGCTCGGCCTCGGCATGGTCGCCCGCGAGACGGTGCTGCCGGTGTTGATGGATACGCTGACCGGCTCGCCAGTGTGGATCGGGGCGTTGAACGCGCTGGCGATGCTGGGGATGTACCTGCCGCAGTTGTTCGGTGCCGGCTGGGCCGAGCGGCTGGAGCGCAAGAAGCCATTCGTGGCGCTGGCCGGCTTCGGTGAACGCCTGCCATACCTGCTGATCGCGGTGATCCTGTGGCAGTTCGGCGCGACAGCACCGCTGTGGTGCGCGCTGGCGATCGTGGTGTTGCTGGGGTTGTCGGGTGCCAGCGCCGGATTTGGCACGCCGGCCTGGTTCGACATGATCACCCGCGTCATTCCGCTGCGGGTGCGCGGCCGGTTCGCCGGCGGCGCGAATGGTCTGGGGGCGCTGATGGGCCTGCTGGGTGCCACGCTGATCGGCAGCATCCTGGCGAGCGTGCCGGGCACCGGCGGCTATGCGATGCTGTTCGGCATCGCCTTCGGCTGCATGCTGATCTCGTGGTGTGGCCTGGTGGCGACCCGTGAGCCACCGGTGCGACATCGGCCGGCAGCGCGTGGCATGCTGGCGTACCTGCGCACGCTGCCGGCGATCGTGGCACGTGATGGCAACTTTCGTGCCTTCCTGGTCGCGATGGGCATCGGTCGGCTCGGCACGATGGCGGGCGGTTTCCTGCTGGTAGCGCAGGCCGATGCGCTGCAGCTCGATGGCGCCGCGCTCGGCTGGCTCACCGGCGTCGCCATCGGCGGCCAGGCAGTACTCAATCCACTGCTCGGCATGCTCGCCGATCGCCGCGGCCATCGGTTGGTGCTGCTGCTCGGCCAGCTGGCGCTGGCGGGCAGCGCGCTGTTCGCCCTGCTGACCCCTGGCTGGTCCGGCCTGGTCGCCAGCTTCGCCTGCCTCAGCGCGGCACTCGCCGCCGAGCAGGCGTCGTTTCTCACGATCATTCCGGAATTCTGCGAGGAGCCCGACCGGGCGAGTTACATCGGTGTGACCAACACGGTGATGGCGCCGTTCACCACGATCGCGCCGCTCGCCGGTGGCTGGCTGGCATTGAGTGCCGGCTATCCGGTGTTGTTCGCCAGTTCGGCGGTGCTGGCAATCGTGGGCTTCGCCGTACTGGTGCGGCACGTGCGCGAGCCGCGCACCGCGGGTGAAGCTTCGCTCGCCGTGTGATGGCGATTCGGCAACCTGTGCGCGGCATGACGCCGCCGACCGCATTGGTATGCCATATGGCGCGGTAGGCGGCCAGTTGACATCCGGTGGCTGCCGCAGTATAGGGAGATGGGCCGTCACATCGATGGCCCACGCGAACACGACGCCCGGCAGGGCGAGGAGGCTGACATGAGGTTGCAGGGCAAGGTTGCCGTCGTCACTGGCGCATCATCGGGCATGGGCCTGGCGATCGCCGAGCGGTTTGCCGCCGAGGGCGCCCACGTTGTGGCAGGCGACATCAATGCGCCACGGCTGAGCGCAGCAGTCGAGAAGATCGCCGCCGCCGGTGGCTCGATCGCCGGACTGGCGGGGAACATCGCCGACCGTGCGCATGCCGAGGCGCTGGTCGATCTGGCAGTCGAACGCTTCGGCGCGATCGACATCCTGGTGAACAACGCCGGGATCATGGACTACATGCAATCGGTGGCCGAGGTCGACGACGAGGTGTATCGTCGGGTGATGGCGGTGAACCTCGACGGTCCACTGTTCACCATGCGACGCGCGGCGAAGTACATGCTCGCGGCCGAGCGTGGCGCGATCATCAACGTCGCGTCGACGGCTGCGCTGCACGGCGGGGCGGCGGGCGCGGTGTATACCGCATCGAAGCACGCGCTGCTGGGCCTGTCGCGCAACACCGCCTGGCAGTACGCGCGGCGCGGCATTCGCTGCAACACCATCTGCCCGGGCGGCACGGTGACCAACATCGCCGAGTCGATGCCCGCCGAGCGGCTCGACCCGGTCGGTGCGGCGCGGGCCGGCGAGTTTGCTGCGATCATCCCAGGCTATCTGATGCCACACGACATCGCCAACCTGGCCTTGTACCTGGCGTCGGACGAGTCGCGCATGATCAACGGCGCGGTGATCACGGCCGACGGCGGATGGGACGCGGCATGAGCATGATGCGGCGATGACACCGGAACAACGCTGGAGCTGGCTGCTGCTGGCGGTGGTCGCCGGCAGCCTCGGTTGGATCGTGGCGACCCGCGTGCAGCCGGCAGCACAGCCGGTCGCCGCCGTCGTCGCCGCACCCCCACTCGTCGATGTGTCGGCGCAGACCCTCGGTGGCGCAGTGGTGCGGCTGAGCGAGCATCGCGGCCAGGTCATCCTGCTCAACCTGTGGGCTACCTGGTGCCCGCCATGCCGGGCCGAGATGCCGCTGATCCAGGCGGCGTACGAGCAGTACCGCGACGACGGGTTCGTCGTGCTGGCGTTGAGCCAGGGCGAAGAAGCGGCCACCGTCGCGGCGTATGTGCGCGATGCGGGCCTGACGTTCCCGGTGTGGCTCGACGCGTCGGGCGCCGCTGGCCGCGCATACCAGATACGGGCACTGCCGGCGAGCATCTTCATCGGCCGCGATGGTACGGTCCGCGCGGTCTATCGTGGCCCGCTGAGCCGCAGCGTCATCGACGGCACGGTGGCGCCGCTGTTGGCCGAACCTGGCGGCTCGTGAGGTGCGATGTATCCGTTGCTCGAACTCGGTCCGCTCAATCTGGCGACCGGTGGTCTGACACTGCTGCTCGCGGCGTACTGGTGGAGCCAGCGCTTCGAGCGCCGTGCGGCACATCCCGCGGCTGCCGATGCCGCCATCGCTGCGCTGGTCGCGGCGGTGCTCGTCGGTCGCCTGGCGTTCGGCCTGACCCACTGGTCGCTGTACGGTGCAGACCCGGCGTTGTTCCTTGCGCTGCGCATCGCCGAATTCTGGTGGCCGGCGGCCTATGGCGCGGCGCTGTTGGCGATCGTGCTGGTGGCACGCTGGCGTGGCGCAGCCCCCGCCGCGCTGCTCGACGCCGCCGCGCTGGCGCTGCCGTGGCCGCAGGCGCTGGCCAGCCTGGGCCTGTTGCTCAGCGGCGATGCGCCGGGCCAGCCGACCAGCCTGCCATGGGCGGTGCCGATGCTCGGCGCACTGCGCCACCCGCTCGGCGCCTATCTGGCGCTCAGCGCCTTGGCGCTCGCCGCCGCGTTGGGCTGGCTGGCGCGCCGACAGCCGCCGCCTGGCCGGCTGGCCGCAGTCGCCACGTTCGGCCAGGGCGTGCTGCTGCTGCTCTGGGAGCCACTCAACGCCGCCGCGCTCACCACCGTCGCCGGGGTGCACGTGGTGCAGCTCGCCGGGCTGGGGTTGATCATCGGTGCGATGCTGGCGCTGCGCCCGACGACCCGCCCACTCGCCGACGCCACTGGTTCATGACGGCGGCAGCCGTCGGTCGATGACAGGAGATCGCATGTACCGCGCCTGGTTTGCCGCGCAGGATGATCCGCACGAGCGCTATTCGCTCACCGACGTCGTGTACTACAGCCGCTCCGGTGGCCTGCTGGAGGTGCAGCACGATCTTGACGCCTTGCGGCAGCGCAGCGCCGCCGAATGGCGCCAGCTCTTCGAGTCGCGCTGGATGCGCACCACCTGGCCGTACGGCAGCGGGGTGTGGGGCAAGAAGGAGTGGGTCTGCCCGACGGTCGCCGACGAGAACATCGTCAGCATGTTCGAGGGTGGCAGCAACCTGTTCTGGGCCGAACGCTTCGGCCGCGAGATCGGCGTCGCCGATCTGTGGATCAAGATGTGCGGCAATTCCCACACCGGCTCGTTCAAGGATCTCGGCATGACGGTGCTGGTGAGCGTGGTGCGGCAGATGATCGCCGACGGGCAGCCCATCCGGGCGGTGGCGTGCGCCTCGACTGGCGATACCTCGGCGGCGCTGGCGGCGTATGGCGCTGCAGCCGGCATCCCGACGATCGTGTTTCTGCCGAAGGGCAAGGTGAGCATTGCGCAACTGGTGCAGCCAGTGGCGCACGGCGCGCTGGTGCTGTCGCTCGACACCGACTTCGATGGGTGCATGCGCGTGGTGCGCGAGGTGACGGCCGATCCGGCGAGTGGCATCTACCTGGCGAACTCGCTCAACTCGTTGCGTGTCGAGGGCCAGAAGACCGTCGGCATCGAGATTGTGCAGCAGTTCGATTGGGAGGTGCCGGACTGGATCATCATTCCGGGCGGCAACCTGGGCAACACGTTTGCGCTCGGCAAGGGGTTGCTGATGCTGCGCGAGCTGGGGCTGATCTCGCGGCTGCCGCGGATCGTGACGGCGCAGGCGGCCAACGCCAATCCGCTCTACCGAGCCTATCGCACGGGCTTCACCCACTACGAGCCGATCACGGCGGCGCCGACCCTGGCGAGTGCCATCCAGATCGGTGCGCCGGTGAGCATCCAGCGCGCGATCGCGACGTTGCAGGCGTTCGATGGCATCGTCGAACAGGCGACCGAGCAGGAACTCGCCGATGCGGCGGCGCGTGCCGACCGAACCGGGGCGTACGCGTGCCCGCACACTGGCGTGGCATTGGCGGCGCTGATCAAGCTGATCGATCGTGGCGTGATCCGCCGCTCGGATCGGGTGGTGGTCGTCTCGACCGCACATGGCCTCAAGTTCAGTGGGTTCAAGGTCGATTATCACGAACGGGCTTCGACTGTGGTGCAGGGGACGTTCGCCAATCCGCCGCGCGAGTTGCCGGCAGATGTCGATGCCGTGCGCCGTGCGGTGGCGCAGTTCATCGGCGGGTGACCGTCAACTCCCGGCGGGGCCCCGCCCCCTTCGTGCCGTGGTGTCTGCGTGTGCCCCCTCAGGCCAGCCGCGGCAGCGTCAGCAGCGCGTGCGGCACATCCAGCACGTCGAGCGGTGTCTGTGGCGCCAGCCCGAACCGCTCACGCGCCAGCTGGTCGGCCAGTGCCCAGGCCGCATCGTCGTCGGTGGCAGCGAGCATATGGCACGCCGTGACCACCGCCGGATCGGTGGCGCCGACGACGATC
>CAIQIY010000673.1 GCA_903871975.1 uncultured Chloroflexota bacterium
AGCGCCAGATCACGGCGGTGACGGTGACGGTGAGTTTTTGCTTGCCCCAGGCGCGCGCGGCGATCACCACGCCGGCGGCGGCGGCATACGAGCGCAGGCCCGTTACGGCAAACTCGCGGGTGAAGATTGCGAAGACCAGCCACGCCGGCAGGAGCTCACGCTCGATCATCGGCAGCATCGCGGCGGCGACGAAGATCTTGTCCGAGATGGTGTCGACGAACACGCCGAGCGGCGAGACGACACCCATGCGGCGCGCGAGTGGGCCATCGATGATGTCGCTGATGGCCATGAGGGCCAGCAGTACGATGGCGCCCTGGATCCCGGCGGCATCGCCACGCAGCAGGCACCACACCAGCAGCGGCGTGAGAATGATGCGGCCGAGGCCGAGCAGATTGGGGATATCGCGGGTGCTCACAGTGCACTCCGATCACAGTCGATCATACATGCATCATACCGCAGTTCTGACATCAGGGGGCGCCGATCGTCACCGTGCCGAGCACCAGCCGGTCGCCATCGAGCGTCGGCGCATCACCCTGGACGCTCAGACGTCGCGCTGCGCCGTTCTCGATGGCGTAGACGCCGAGCAGCAGGGTATAGCGACCGGGCTGCAGGCCGTCGGGCAGCTCGACCGCCCGCTCATCATGCACTGGATCCGCGACGCGCCATGTGCTGGTTCGCCCGGCGTCGCCGTACCCCTGCAGCGGTGGCCCGTCGTCGTTGGCCAGCGGCGGTTGCGTGCAATCGCGGCACAGGTGCAGAAAGAACCGGTAGTCGTGGCGTGGCGGTGCCAGCGCCTGCCAGTACAGCGTGAGCGGAATCGTGCCCCCCGGGCGGAATGCTCCGCCGTGCGGCGTCAGGCTGATGCCGCGTAGCAGGAGTTCGCCGCCGAAGCTGGCTGCGAGCGGGCTGGTGGGTTGCGGCGGATCGCCGACGCCGAAGGTCTCGGGCCAGCTCTGGCACATCAGCACGACGCCCAGCACTTCGCCGCCACCGCATGGCCAGGTGCGCTGCGGGTACGCGAAGCGCAGGCCCAGCCAGCCGTAGCGGTCGGCGGTCGTCGGTGGTGGGTCGACACGCCGTGCATGCTCTGGTGCGATCAGCAGCAACGCGCGGCGCCGGCCTTGTGCCTGCGTGCGAAAGAACGGGTCGTAGCGTTTGCGGATGAACTCCTGCTGCGCCGCCGCGTCGGTCGCGCCGCCACGATCGCCCAGGCCGAAGACCGGGAACGTCACCGGTGCAGCGATTGGGTCGGGGGTGACGCGCGGCAGATAGTAGCTGACCAGAGGTGCGACGTAGTGGGGGTGTACGATCACGAGATCATCGGGCACCACCCGCAGGGCCAGCAGGCGGGTCGCCTGGCGCCATTGTTCCTTGACCGGATCGCCCGAGAACAAGCCATGCCCGGGCTGCAGCAGCGCTGCGCCGCCGCCGAGCAGCATGCCGGCGCACGCGATGGTCGCCAGCCGACGAGCCACCGGGCGCGCGGCGCGTAGCGCCAGCGCCGGGAGCAGCAGCCAAGGCGCCAGGGCCACGGTGGCGTAGCGTGGTTCGGCGATGCCGCTGAACCCCTGCACGATGGCGAGTGCCAGCATGGGCACCGCGCCACACGCCACCAGCAGCCAGACGACGTCATCGCGGGGCGGGAGCGCGGCACGTGACACCAGCAGGCCCGGCACCAGCAGCACCAGCGGCAGGAGCCACGCCACCGCCGGCAGGCCGAGGTAGCCATTGAGTTCGCCCGGCCAGCGATCGAAGGTGAAGCGTACCAGCGTCAGGCCGATGCCGCTGAGCGGCCCACCTGGCGCCGACGGCACGGCCGTCGCGTGGGTCGCTGCCAGGACGCCGAGCACACCGAGCACCAGGCCTGCACCGGCGCCGCTCCAGCATGCCGCGCGCGACCGCCCGGTGGCGCGCCAGCCGAGCGCGAGGGCCGCACCGACCAGGCCGAACAATGCCAGCCGATGCGCGAACAGTGCCAGCAGTGCCAGACATCCGGCCAGCAGCCACGTGCCACCCGTGGGCCGTCGCCACGCGCGGATCGCTGCCCACAGTGCCGCGGCGACGATGGCGAACACCAGGCTGTAGGCCTTGGCGTCCTGCGCCTGCCACAGCGCGAACGGCGACGCGATCGCCAGCGCGCTCACCCACCACACGGCCGCATCGACGCGCCGCTCGGGATGCCACTCGCGTGCCGCCGCCGCCAGTGCACCGCACGCCAGCGCACCGGCCAGCGCCGATGGCGCGCGCAAGGCCCACTCGCTGTCGCCCGCCAGTGCGACCCAGGCGCGCAGCAGCACGTGATACAGCGGGTATCCTGCCGTCGGGCTCGCCAGTTCCGCCAGCGTCGTCAGCCAGCCCTTGCCGGTGCGGCCAGTCACTTCGGCCCAGGTACTGCCTTCGTCGAGCCACAGGCTCTGGGCGTCGAGGCGCCAGAAGCGCGGCAGCGCTGCCAGCAGCGACACCAGGGCGAACAGCCTGCCCGCCGAGAGCGTAGGCGTGATGCGGCAGCTCATCGATCGCGTGCCTGATGATATGCCGCCTCGAACTGCTCGCACGCCGCCTCCCAGGTCAGTTCGTGCAACACACGGCGCCGCGCCCGTGCACCCAGGCGTGCAGCCACATCGGGCGCGTCCAGCAGGTGCCCGATCGCCACCGCCAGCGCCGCGGGATCGCCTGGCGGCACCAGCACGCCATGCTGGCCGTCGTCGATCACATCGGGAATGCCCGCCACGCGCGAGGCCACGATCGGCCGGCCGGCGCTCATGCCCTCGAGCAGCGCATTCGGCAGCCCATCGACATTCCCGGCCTGATCGCGCACCGACGGCACGACATACACATCGGCGGCTGCGATGAACCGTGCCGCCATCCGGCGATCCAGCTGGCCGACGAACGCCACCGGCACGCCAGCCGCCCGAGCCTGCTGCTCGAGCTCGTCGCGCAATTCGCCGTAGCCCGCAATCGCCAGCCGTGCATTCGGATGCGCGCGCACCAGGCGGGCGAATGCCTCGATCAAGGTACCAAAGCCTTTTTTGTAGACCAGGCGACCGAGCGCGGCCACCAGCGGGCCATCGGTCGGCAGCCCGAGTTCGGCGCGCACCACCGCGCGATCGGCCGGGTCGCTGGTGAAACTCGCGGCATCGACGCCATACGGAATCACGCGGCTGCGATCCGTCGGCGCGCCGAGGCGGATGGC
>CAIQIY010000674.1 GCA_903871975.1 uncultured Chloroflexota bacterium
GGGCAGCACGCTCTGCCCATCAAATGCGATGTCGCCGTGATCAGGCGCTTCGACCCCGGCGACCAGCTTGAGCAACGTCGATTTCCCGCTGCCCGAGGCGCCGAGCAGCGCCAGAAGCGTGCCGGGCGCTACCGCCAGCGACACATGTGCCAGTGCGGGTGCCGCCTGGCGCAGATACGACCTGGTGATGCCGGCGAGCGTGATCCGGGTCACGGCACACCTCGCGCCGACAGCCTGCCTGCGGCGAGCGCACGCACCGCGAGTGCGATTGCGACCGCCGGCGGCGCGGCGAAGAGCAGCGCCAGCCCGGCGATCGAGGTCGGGTTGCCGCCGGAGACGGCGGCGAAGAGCAGGATGGGCAGGGTGATCACGCGCCCACCGCCGACCAGCAGCGTGAGGACGTACTGGCTCCAGCTGACCAGGAAGGCAAACAGGGCGGCTACCGCCAGGCCGGGCCACAGCAATGGCAGGGCGACGTGCAGCCACACCTGGCGCGGGCTGGCGCCCAGCGTGCGCGCCTGCAGCTCGTAGCCCTCGTCATGGCGGGCGAAGACCCCCAGCAAGGCCAGGATGGTGTAGGGCAGGACCGGCACCAGATGGACCAGCACCACGCCGGCCACGCTGCCGGCCAGGCCGAGCCGCAACAGCAGCACGTTCAGCCCCATGCCGATCGCCAGCGGCGGCACGATGTTGGGCAGAAACAGCACGAGCAGCGCCAGCGACCGCCCACGGAAGGTCCGCAGCCCGAGGACGCGCGCCGCCGGCAGGCCGAGCAGCAGGGCGCTGCTGGTCGTGATGCCGGCGGTCAGCAGGCTGGTGCCCAGCGCGGCGCGGGTGCGTGGATCGCCGAGCTGGCGCAGCAGCGGGGCGAATGTCCACGCATCCGGCACCAGGTGCGGGAAGAACCAGTGCGTCGAGGATGCGTACAGCATCAGCGCGAGGATGGGGCCGAGCAGCACCGCACCCAGTACCACGCGTACCAGCAACGCCGCGGCCCGGCGCACGTACGTGTCGATCGTGTCAGGCATCGTGGTGTACCCCCAGCCGCTGCCATGCGCGCCCGAGTCCGACCACTGCCAGCGTCACCAGGCCGATGACCAGGCCGATCGCCATGCCGGTCGCACGCTGCCTGAGGTCCGGGTTGGCGAAGGCTTCCAGCGCGAGCACGGCGAGTGTGCGCGGATAGCGCACGCCCAGCAGCGCTGGCACCTCGTACGCGCCGAAGCTGAAGGCAAACACCAGCGCCGACCCCGCAGCGAGCGCGGGCAGCACCAGCGGCAGCGTGACGTAGCGCACGCGCTGCCAGCCGTCGGCGCCCAGATTTTCGGCGACCAGGTCGTACTCGGCGCCCTGGGTGCGCAGCACTGCCAGGGCGAGCAGCACCAGAAACGGGACCTCCTTGCTCACGTAGTGCAGGATGATCCCCAGCCCGTCGCGGTCGCGTACCAACACCGGGAACTCGGCCGGGGCGCTGATCAGGCCGAGGGCAGCGGCGAACCGGGCCAGCAGCCCGCTCTGGGCCAGCAGCAGGCCGAGCGCCACCGCCCAGACCAGGTGTGGGAAGGCCAGGTTCAGGTTGAGCATGAGCAGGGTCGCGCCATCGGCCGGCCGCCGCCGACTGCCCAGCACCGCGGCGACCAGCAGCGCACCCAGGGCAGACAGCCCGGTCGAGGCCAGGCTGATCCAGAGTGAGAAGCCGAGCGCCGGCCAGAACTCGCGCCCGGCCGAGCTTTTCGAACTCGTAGATCGCCGACCAGGTATCGGGCACCTCGCGGTCGTCCTTCAGCTGCGAGAGCAACCCCGCGCAGTTGCACGTATCCGGAATGCCGTGGCCGAGCAGGTACTGGAGAAAGTCCAGCTCA
>CAIQIY010000675.1 GCA_903871975.1 uncultured Chloroflexota bacterium
CATCGCCTGGCCGCTGGTGTCGGTGGCCGCGGTTCGCGTATCACTCACCGTGTTCAGCCCGCAACGGATCGATGCGGGCGTCTCCTCGGCGGCACGCTGTTCATGCTCGGTCATCGGCATTCCCCGTCGTCTGGTCCCCACCCATCATCCTACCACGAGACACGGTCGTGTGACGACCAGTCGGCCGACGCACGCGGGGCTGGTGCACCGTCAGAGCCGGAAGCGCCAGCGGTCGACAGCTCCTCTCCGCGACGCTGCATTGGCCCTGGATCAGTCGCGCGTCAGCCGCCGATAGCTCATGCGGTGCGGCTGCAACGCCGCTGCGCCGAGCCGGCGGCGGCGATCCTCCTCGTAGTGGCTGTAGCTCCCCTCGAACCACACCGCGCGGCTGTCGCCCTCGAAGGCCAGGATGTGCGTCGCGACGCGCTCGAGGAACCAGCGGTCGTGCGAGATGACCACGGCACAGCCGGCGAACTCCAGCAGCGCATCCTCCAACGCGCGCAAGGTATGCACATCGAGATCGTTGGTCGGTTCGTCGAGCAACAACACGTTGGCACCGGTGCGCAGCAGCTTCGCCAGATGCACCCGATTGCGCTCACCGCCAGACAGGACGCCGACCTTCTTCTGCTGCTCGGAACCGGCGAAATTGAAGCGACCGACGTACGCGCGTGACGGAATCAGCCGTGAGCCGATGCGGAGTTCTTCGTCACCGCCGCTGATCTCCTGCCAGACCGTCTTGTCGGGATCGAGCGTGCGCGACTGGTCGACATAGCCCAGCTGGACTGTCTCGCCCACCGTCAGCTGGCCGCCATCGGGGCGTTCCTGGCCGATGATCATGCGAAACAGCGTCGTCTTGCCGGCACCATTGGGGCCGATCACGCCGACGATGCCACCGGGTGGCAGATCGAAGCTCAGGTCATCGTACAGCAACCGGTCGCCGTACCCTTTGCGCAGGCCGCTGGCGCGCACGACGATGTCGCCGAGCCGCGGGCCAGGTGCGATGAACATCTCGACATCGCGTTCGGCCGGCCCCTGACTCTGCGCCAGCAGCTGTTCGTAGGCATTGATGCGCGCCTTGCTCTTCGCCTGGCGGGCGCGTGGCGATGCACGAATCCACTCGCTCTCGCGGGCCAACGCCCGTTGCCGATTGCTCTCGGCGCGCTCGCTCTCGGCCAGCCTGGTGCGCTTCTGCTCGAGCCAGGAGGCGTAGTTGCCGCGCCAGGGAATGCCACGCCCGCGCTCGAGTTCGAGGATCCACTCCGACACGGTGTTCAGAAAGCTGCGATCGTGCGTGACGACGATCACGGTCCCCGCGTACTGCTGCAGATGGCGTTCGAGCCACGCGACCGATTCGGCGTCGAGGTGGTTCGTCGGCTCGTCGAGCAGCAGGATGTCGGGTGCTTGCAGCAGCAGGCGACACAGCGCCACGCGGCGACGTTCGCCACCCGAGAGCACGGCCACCGCGGTGTCGCCGGGCGGGCAACGCAAGGCGTCCAGCGCCAGCTCGAGGCGACTCTCCAGGTTCCAGCCATCGACGTGATCGATCTGTTCCTGCAGGCTGGCCTGCTCGTCGAGCAGCGCGGCGACATCGGCATCCGGATCGGCAAATGCCTCGTTCACCGCGTCGAAGCGCTGCATCAGGGCCACCACCGGCGCGATGCCCTGCTCGACCACCTGACGGACCGTCTGTGCGTCGTCGAGTTGCGGCTCTTGTGGCAGATAGCCGATCGTATGCCCCGGTGCGAGCACCGTCTGGCCCTGAAAGTCGGTGTCGATCCCGGCCATGATGCGCAACAGCGTGCTCTTGCCGGCACCGTTCAGGCCGATCACGCCGATCTTGGCACCGGCGAAGTAGGATAGCGAGATATCTTCGAGGACGCGCCGGTTGGGTGGGACAACTTTGCCGACGCGTACCATCGAGTAGATCACATCGGGCACGGGACCATCCTCTCGTTCAGCTGGTCGATGTTGCCCCTATGCTACATGCCGGCGTGCGGTGCGTCAATGACTGCGCCAGCGCCAGCATGCCATAGCTGATGCACGGCATCGCGGCCGTTACCAATGTGACGACCTGATCGATGATCGCGCCGAGCCGCGGCTGCACCAGCGTCGGGACGTCGGCGAGATGCGCCTGCTACGATTGGAATGCCATGCGTTGCTCTGTTGGCTGGAACCGCGTCAGCATGGCTCGAGCGTGCGATGCGCCATGCTGGTGCCACCGAGCTGGGCATCGCACCGATCGATGGCGCACGGAGCGCAACCACATCCTCGCGCCGTCGGCGACGCGTGTCGTGGCCAGCGAGCCACCTGCCGGTGTCGCGGAGCATGCGCGACGCCCATGCCCGCGCCCCATGTGCTAGAATGCCGATGACGGCCCCGGCCGTCCGACAGCAGTCGGGTGGCCCGCGCGGGGCCTGTGCGCACGAGGTGATCGCCATGTCACGCTGGCTGATTGTCGTGGCTGTGTCGATGGTGCTGGCGGCTGGTTGCGGCAGCAGCGTGCCATCGCTCGCGCCGGCACCCGATGCCACGCCCGATGAAGCCGCCCGCAACCCGACGGCCATCGCGCCGACGGCCATGCCCGACGCGCCGGCAGTGGCGACGGCCATGCCCGACGCGCCGACCGACGTGCCGGCAGTGGTGACCGATGCCCGCTTCGAGCTCCAGGCGTTCGTCGCCGGCTTCGAGCGCCCGGTCTTCGCCAGTGGGGCCGGCGACGGTTCGGGGCGCATCTTCGTCGTCGAGCAACCCGGGCGCATCCTCATCGTACGCGACGGTGTGGCCGATGCCGAGCCACTGCTCGACATTCGCGACCGAGTCGGCAGCGAGGCCAACGAGCAGGGGCTGCTCGGGCTGGCGTTCCACCCGGATTTCGGCGACAACGGGCAGTTCTTCGTCAACTACACAGACCGCTCCGGCGACACGGTGATTGCGCGCTACCAGGCGCGCGGCGACCAGGCCGACCCTGGCAGCGAGCGGGTCCTGATGCGCATCGAGCAGCCCTACGCCAACCACAACGGTGGCATGCTGGCGTTTGGCCCCGATGGCTATCTGTACATCGGCACCGGCGATGGTGGTGCCGCCTACGATCCACAAGGCCTGGGCCAACAACGCGGTACGTTGTTGGGCAAAATCCTGCGGATCGATGTCGACGCGACTCCGGGATACGGCATTCCGGCGAGCAACCCGTGGCGCGATGAGTCCGGTCGCAGCGAAGTGTGGGCCACCGGGCTGCGCAACCCATGGCGGTTCTCGTTCGACCGGCTCACGGGCGATCTGTACATCGGCGACGTCGGCCAGGATCGCTTCGAGGAGATCAACCGCGAGCCAGCAGACTCGCCCGGCGGGCTGAACTATGGCTGGGCGCGGTTCGAAGGCGCCAACTGCATCGCCGAGCCGTGCGACACCAGCGATGTCGTGGCGCCGTGGCTGAGCTACGAGCGTGGCGATGGCTGCTCGGTCACCGGCGGCTACAGCTACCGTGGCGCCGCTGCACCAGCGTTGCACGGTGTCTACGTGTATGGCGATTACTGCACCGGGAACATCTGGCAGGTTGCGCCGGGGGGGCGTCCGGTGCCGCAACTGATCGTCGCATCGCGGCACAACATCAGCTCGTTCGGCGAAGACGACCAAGGCGAGCTGCTGGTCATCAGCCACTCCGACGGCGCCATCCTGCGCCTCGTCCCTGCTGCCGTGGCGTGGTATGATGGCGCGCGGGGCGGTGCCGAACGCGTCGGGCGCTGGGGCGGCCCGCCGGCGATCTGAACCGATGAAGGAGCTGCGCGTGACGACCTCGACCGGGATGTTGAACCTCGATGGGCTGTATGCAGCGCGGGCGCGCGAAGCGCGCGTCGTCGGGCACTGGCCCGACGCGGCCGAAGGAACCATCTCGCTGGCGTACGGCTTTGCCGCGCCAGAGAAGTTCCCCACTGACGGCCTGATCGCCGCAACCACCGAAGTCCTCGCCGAAGATGCGGCGCGTGCACTGAACTACGGCCCGACCTATCCGGGGCTGATCCAGTTGATCGCCGGCCGGCTGCAGGCGCGTGGTATCGAGTCGTCAGCCGAGCGCGTGCTGGTGACCCACGGTTCGAGCCAGGCGATCGGCCTGCTGGCACAGGTGTTCCTCGATCCCGGCGATGTCGTCATCATCGAGGGGCCGACGTTTCTCGGCGCCGTCAACAGCTTCCGCGAGGCCGGGGCACGCCTGGTGACGGTGAACATCGATGAGCATGGGCTCGACCCGGCGGTGCTCGAGGCGACGCTCGAGGCATTGCAGCGTGCCGGAACGCCGGCCAAGCTGCTCTACACCATCCCGACGTTCCACAATCCTTCGGGCACGCTGATGCCGCCGGAACGCCGTGCGCGGCTATTGGCGCTGGCTGCGGCACACAACCTGCTCATCCTCGAGGATGATGCGTATGGCGAGCTGTACTTCGATGCACCGCCACCGCCGTCGCTGGCAGCACTCGATCGCGCGGGCGTGGTGGTCTACATCGGCACGTTCTCGAAGATCCTGGCGCCGGGCGTGCGCATCGGATTCGCCCACGCACGCCCCGAGATCATCCAGCGGCTGGTGATGTTCAAGATCGAGGGCGGCAATGGCCCATACCTCACCCGCGTCGTCGAGCGATACTGCGCCGACGGTCGGCTCGATGAGCACATCACCGGGTTGCGCCAGGTCTATCGCCAGAAGGCCCACGTGATGTTCGATGCCCTCGAGCGCGAACTCGGCGACATGCTGCAGTATCGCAAGCCGGACGGTGGGTTCTTCGTCTGGGGGCGGTTGGGCTACGGCATCAGCGCCCAGGCGCTGCTGCATGCCAGCCAGCGCCTGGGTGTGACATTCGTGCCGGGGAGCGGCTTCTACGCCGATGGTCAGGGCGGCGACACCATCCGCCTGGCGTTCAGCCTGCAGGCCGAACCGGCGATCGTCGAGGGCATTCGCCGACTCGGCATGGCGGCACGCCAGGTACGTGCCGCTGGCGCCTGAGATTCAGACCGTGAGCTGCATGCGCATCCAGGCGGCGCTGTTGTGAAAGTTGACCACGGCACTGCCCGGCGGCACCAGCGCGTCGCAGGCGTTGCGCAGATCGTCACTGAGGCGCAGCTCCATCACCGGGATCGCCTCGTCGAGCTGGGCGACGGTGCGGGCGCCGAAGATCGGTGCAGTGACCCCGGGTTGATCCTTGACCCACAGCAGCGCCAGCTGGGCGGGGCTCAGCCCGGCCTCGCGCGCCAGCGCCGAGAATGCCGTGCCGACGCGGACGCCGGCCGGGGTGACGCGTTCGGCGTAGATGCCACCGCGCCGCGCCGCCCGCGAGTCCGCCGGTGGTTGCGTGGCGTCGTCGTACCGGCCGGCCAGCACGCCTTGCGCCATCGGCGCCCACGGAATGATCGCGAGCTGGTGCTCGAGGCACAATGGCACCAGCTCGTTCTCGATGCGCCGATCCAGCAGGTTGTACGGCGGTTGCTCCGAGACATATCGCACCAGCCCATGCAGTTCGGCGGTGAGCAGCGCCTGCATCACGCGCCAGGCCGGGTGGGTCGAGCAGCCGACATAGCGGACCTTGCCGCTGCGCACCAGATCGGTGAGCGCGCCGAGGGTCTCGTCGATGGGGGTGTCGGGGTCGGGGCGGTGCATCTGGTACAGATCGATGTGGTCGGTCTGCAGGCGCCGCAACGAGGCATCGCAGGCGCGCATCAGGTGCAGCCGCGAGGTGCCCCGATCGTTCGGGCCGGGCCCAACCTGATTGAACGCCTTGGTCGCGAGGAATACACGCTGCCGTCGACCGCCGTGCGCCAATGCCCGGCCGAGGATCTCCTCGCTGGCGCCGGCATTGTAGACATCAGCGGTGTCGATCAGGGTGATGCCGGCGTCGATGGCGCGATCGAGGATGCGGACACTCTCGGCTTCGTCGGTAGCGTCGCCGAAGTTCATCGTGCCGAGCGCCAGCGGCGCGATGCGTACACCAGTGCGGCCGAAGCGCCGGTATTCCATGGGGAGCCTCCCGTGATGGTCGGGCCGCACCGGAGCGTGCACGCCCGCCGCGACTCTAGTGCGGTGGGGGCGGCGTGTCAAGCGCGATGCCGCATGGGCCGAGCGGCATCACGGACGCGGCGCGCGCACCCCGCCGTGTGGCCGGCGCGTGTGCCCGGGGCATCAGCGCTGCGCCCGATCCCGCGCTGTGCGGGCGCGGGCAGCCCGCCGCTGGCTGCGAACCGACGGGCAACCAATGCGTGCGCGCCTGCGCCACGGCGGCTGCGTGGCCGGCGGCGCACTGCGATGCAGCATCTCACTCGCCGTCGATGAAGCCCGACCGCATGATGAATACCGGGCGATGAACGGCGCAACGCCGTGGCCGACCATCGCAACACAGGAGATCAGTGATGTCGCAGAATGCCGCACCCTCGGGCGATGCCGATCCCGAGCGACGCGTTCGCCGTGGATGTGTCGGAGTGATCGTGATCAGCGCCAGCGCGTTGTTCGTCGTGCTGGGGCAGACGGGCTTCAGCTGGGCGACCTGGGTGCTGATCGCCATTCTGGCAATCGCAGTGGTCGGGCTGATCCTGGTGAGCCAGGAGCCGGGGAATCGGCGTCGATGAGGCAGGAGCTCCGGGCTGGGCTGCGGCTGCAGGCACCATGGCGGGCGATCGGCACGCGCGGCGGGCTGGTGGTGTGTCGCCACGATGGCCTGCTGTTGGCCAATCGCAGCGACGCCAGTGGCTACCAGAATGCGCAACTCGACGATTATCGCACCGCCACAGGCCTCGAGCTCCGCTGGCGTCCGCCGCTGCGGCTGACCGTCAGCGCGAGTGCCGCGCCGATGATCGCCGGCACGGCGGGATTTGGCTTCTGGAACAGCCCGATCTCGCCGCTGGGCCATGTGCTGCCGCGTCCGCCGGCGG
>CAIQIY010000676.1 GCA_903871975.1 uncultured Chloroflexota bacterium
ATGCATGCTGATCTTCCAGAACAGGTTGATCACGCCGCAGAGGATGCCCAGCACCAGGATGCCGACCGTCAGCGCGAGGACCGGCAGCGGCGCGCTGGCGAGCACGAGCACCAGGACGGTCGCCAACACCGAGGTCGTGCCGACCAGGTACATCTCGTTGCGCTCTTCACGCACCGACACGTCCGGGTCCGAATAGATGCCCTGGCGCAGCCGCACGGTGTAGAGCGTCATCGATGGCACCAGCTGGATGCCGAGCGCCAGCGCCGCCCAGGCCAAGCCGCTCGGCGGCGCCATCAAGGCTACGATCAGGTAGCTGGCGATGCCGTTGACGAACGGATTGAAGCCTTGCGAAAGAACGCGCGCCACCGACAGGCCCCGGCCCGCTCCCGGCAGGACATCGTGCGACGCATGTGGCGGTTGCGCCATGCAGCTAGCTCCTCAGTTCATGGTGCCGCGCGGCACCGTGCCGTTCACGATGACACCCGTTCGTAGAGCGCCAGCACGTCGCGTGCGGCGTGCTCCCACGTGAATTGCCGCGCACGGTCCGGCCCTGCGGCGCGCAACCGCGTCCGTACGGCATCGTCGTGGATGATGCACTCAAGCGCATCGGCCAGCCCTGCGACGTCGTCGGCCCGGGTCAGCAGTGCCGCGTCGCCGGCAACCTCCGGTAAGCTCGAGTTGTCGCCGGTGAGCACCGGGGTGCCACACGCGAGCGCCTCGAGGACGGGCAGGCCAAACCCTTCGTAGATCGATGGATAGACGAAGGCCCACGCCAGATTATACACCATCGGCAGATCGGCATCGGCGACGTAGTCGAGAAACCTGACCAGTGGCTGGAGCTGGTGTCGTTCGATGGCAACATCGACGGGCTGGTGCATCCAGCCACGCCGCCCGGCGAGCACCAGCACCAGATCGTCGGGCCAGCGGCCGCGGCGCCGCAAGCATGCGACCGCCTCGATCAACCGCGGCAGGTTCTTGCGCGGCTCGATGGTGCCGACGAACAGCACGAACCGCTCGGGCAGCGCCAGCCGCTGCCGCACGGCGGCCGTCGCTGCGTCGTCGTATGGCCGAAACACCGGCGCAACGCCCGGATAGATCACCTGGATGCGCGCCGGATCGATGTGCAACAACTGCACCAGATCGGCCTGCGTGGCCTGCGAATCGGCCAGGATGTGCGCAGCACGCCGAACACTGCGCGGCACTGCATCGCTCAGATACCGGGCCACACCGGGGACAGCACACTCGGGATGGACCATGTACGACAGGTCGTGGATGGTCACCAGGCTGCGCGCCCGGCTCGGCGGCAGCGTGAAGTCGGGCTGGTGCAACAGATCAATCGGGCCGCAGAACCACTCGAGTGCGAGCGGGATGCGCAACCGGTGCCACAGTTGCACCAGTCGACGCGGCACCAACGGAATCTCGACGATGCGGACGTGTGGTGCCCGCTGTGCGAGCTGCTGCATTCCGATGACGAATGGGCTGTGCCGGTCAATGCCGCCACTGGCGATGAACAGGGTGTAGTGATGCTCGGGCGCCGCTGCAATGATCGCCGCCACGAGCTCGCGCGTGTAGCGCCCGATGCCGGCACCCTGCCACGCGGCCGCGGTGTAATCGATGGCGATGCGCATGCCGCTTCGTCCTCGCTCCCAGAGCTTCTCTGTGCGCCATCCTATGCGATCGGTGCAACCACTGTCAATTCGATCGCAGGGCCAGGTGTGCAGTCGCGAGCTGATGCATCGCCGATGCTGCCCGTACGCGCTGACGACGGTCTAACACAACTCTAACGCCGGATCCATCACGTCGGCCGGTGTGATCGAGTAGACTGGCAGCAGGTTACCGCGGCGACGGATGGGTCAACTGCCCGACTGATGCCCGGTCAACATGGATCATCGATGACCAGCAAGGCAGGGGACATCATGGGCAAGATCGTAGGAATCGACCTGGGTACGACCAATTCGTGTGTCGCGGTGATGGAAGCCGGCGATCCGGTCGTCATCCCGAGCGCCGAAGGCAATCGCACGACGCCGTCGATCGTGGCATTTACCCGCAGCAGCGAGCGGCTGGTGGGGCAGACCGCCAAGCGCCAAGCGACGGTCAATCCCGAGAACACGTTCTTCTCGGTGAAGCGCTTCATTGGCCGCAGCATCGACGAAGTAGCGGCGGAACGTGCGATTGTGCCGTATCCGGTCATCAAGGGGCAGCGCAACGACGTGCGCATCCAGTCGAGCAACACCGGCAAGGAGTACGCACCGCAGGAGATCTCGGCATTCGTGCTGCAGAAGCTCAAGGCGGATGCTGAAGCCTATCTGGGCGAGCCGGTGACACAGGCGGTGATCACGGTACCGGCGTATTTCAACGACAGCCAACGCCAGGCGACCAAGGATGCCGGCAAGATCGCTGGCCTCGAGGTGTTGCGCATCATCAACGAGCCGACGGCCGCCGCGCTGGCCTACGGCCTCGACAAGAAGAACGACGAGACGATCCTGGTCTTCGACCTCGGTGGTGGCACGTTCGACGTCAGCGTGCTGTCGGTGGGCGGCGGTGTGGTCGAGGTACTCGCCACCAATGGCGACACCCACCTGGGGGGCGATGACTACGACCAGCGCGTCGTCGTCTGGATGATCGAGGAGTTCCGCCGCGATCAGGGGATCGATCTGGGCAAGGATCGTCAGGCGTTGCAGCGGCTCAAGGAGGCGGCCGAGAAGGCCAAGATCGAGCTGTCGGGCATGGCCGAAACCGAGCTCAACCTGCCGTTCATCACGGCCGACGCCACTGGCCCGAAGCACTTGCAGTTACGCTTGACGCGCAGCAAGTTCGAACAGTTGACCCAGGACCTGACCGATCGGCTGAAGGGGCCGTTCTTCCAGGCACTGAAGGACGCCAACCTGCGCCCGGCAGAACTGGACGAGGTCGTGCTCGTCGGTGGTGCGACCCGCATGCCGCTCGTCGTCGAGCTGGTGCGCAAGCTGACCAGCAAGGAGCCCAACCGCGGCGTGAACCCCGATGAGGTCGTCGCAGTTGGTGCCGCGATCCAGGCCGGCGTACTCGGTGGCGAGATCAAGGACGTGGTGCTGCTCGATGTGACGCCGCTGTCGCTGGGCGTCGAGACGCTCGGTGGCATCATGACCAAGCTGATCGAGCGCAACACGACCATCCCGACGCGCAAGAGCGAGATCTTCTCGACGGCGGCCGATGGCCAGACGGCGGTGGACGTGCATGTGCTCCAGGGCGAGCGCCAGATGGCGAATGACAACATGTCGCTCGGTCGCTTCCGCCTCGAAGGCATCTCGCCGGCAGGGCGCGGCATGCCGCAAATCGAGGTGACGTTCGATATCGATGCCAACGGCATTCTGAACGTGTCGGCACGCGACAAGGCAACGGGCAAGGAGCAGCGCATCACGATCACGGCCAGCACCAACCTCAACAAGGATGAGGTCGAACGCATGGTGCGCGATGCCGCCAGCCACGCCGCCGAGGACAAGGCTCGTCGCGAGCTGGTCGAGTTGAAGAACCAGTCGGACTCGCTGGCGTATCAGGCCGAGAAGACCCTCGGCGAGCTGGGCGACAAGGTGGCAACACCGCAGCGCAGCCAGATCGAGGGCCTGGTGAGCAGCTTGCGCAGCGCGGTCGCCAGCGAGCAGGCCGATGATATGCGCCGCATCTCGGCCGAGCTGCAGCAGGCACTCACGGCCGTGCAGCAGAGCAGCACAGTGTCAACTGATGATGCTGGTCCGAGCTCGAAGCCACGCGATCCCAATGTGGTCGACGCCGAGTATACCGTCGACTGAGTGGCGTTGGGGGGCGTCGCCGATTGCCTGCGGGTGGTCGGCGACGCCGGACAGCAGAGGTCACGCGAAGGCACGAAAGCGCGACGGGGTGGTGTGTCACCCCGTCGCGCCTGCGTGTGACCCACCCATCACCGGCGCAGCGCACGATCCGCCGCGGCGAATCCTGCCACGACGATCGCATCGGTGTCGATACCGTGGCTCCGGTAGAGCGCTGCACGCGTGCCGGACTGGCCGAAGCGATCGACGCCCAGCGCCTGCAGCGGTGCTCCGTGGATCGAACCAAGCCAGGCCAACGCATGCGACGCCGCATCATGGACGGTGACGATCGGCGCAGTTGCCTCGTCCGGCGGGATGAGCCAGTCGAGTGACGTGCCGGCGCGCCAGCACTCGTACAGCTGCCGTGGACTGGTGAGGTTCAGGACATTGACCGCGACCCCCTCGGCGGCGAGGATGCGTGCTGCGTCCAGGACTTCGGGGATGATCGCGCCGGCGGCGGCGAGCTGGACGACCGGCGCATCGTCCGCATGGGCAGTGTCGCGGCGGTCGATCAGCCGATAGCCACCGCGCACGACCTGCTGGCGCAGCGTGGCGAGCCCGAGCCGGGTGATGGCTGGCTCGAGCAACGCCTGATCGACTGGCCGGGTCGAGAGGCGCAGATACGTCGCACGCCCCGCGATGCGATCACAACACTGGCGCAGCCCTTCGAGCAGCACCCAGCCCAGCTCCAGCGCGAAGCATGGCTCGTAGCTGAGCAGATCCGGCAACTCCATGCCGAGCGATGGCGTCACCGCCGACTGGTGTGCGCCCCCTTCCGGCGCCAGCGTCACCCCCGACGGTGTGCCGGCGACGATGAACCGCGCACCGGAGTAGAGCCCATAGATCAGCGCGTCGAGGCCGCGACAGACGAACGGATCATAGACGGTGCCGATCGGCAGCAACAGCTCACCGAGCAGCTCGTGGCTCAGGCCCAGCATCGACAGCGCCATGAACAGGTTCATCTCGGAGATACCCAACTCGAGGTGCTGGCCAGTCGGGCCACGCTGCCAGCGCAGCAGCCGATACACCTCGGCGCTCTCAAAGTCGGGTTCGACATGGGGCGCAAACACGCCCATGCGATTGATCCAGCCGGCGAGGTTGGTCGAGACCGACACATCGGGCGATGTCGTGATGATGCGTCGGGCCAGCGATGGCACATCGGCGAGGCGCGTCAGTGCACGGCCGAAGCTCTCCTGGGTACTCGCCAGCCCTTGCCGCGGCAGCTCGAGGGTCTCGGGCAACGCCGCAGCGAGGGTGCTCGCCTGGTCAGGCGTCATCGTCGGCGCGGCAGCCGGATAGAGCCGGGCAGCGATGCTGCGGCACCAGGCTCCAGCAGGGCTATCGGCAGGGAAGTCGGCCCACAGGTCTGCAGAGTCGATCCCGAGGCGTTGGCGCAGCTGCTCGATCTGGCCATCCGACAGCAATTGCGAGTGATTGAGCGGATGGCCGGCGATGGGCAAGCCCCAGCCCTTGATGGTGTAGGCGAAGATGATCGTAGGCTGGCGTGGTGCCGCATCGGCCTGGGCCAGCGTGTCGAGGAGCGTCGCCAAGTCATGGCCACCCAGATTGGCGATCACCTCGGGCAGCAGATCGTCGGCGACCCCGGCCATCAATGTTGCGAGCCGCTGGTCATCGCCGACCAGGCGCTCGCGCAGCGCCGCACCGGGGAGCCGA
>CAIQIY010000677.1 GCA_903871975.1 uncultured Chloroflexota bacterium
CCCGACGTCGGCGCCGATGTCTCGGACCTGTTCAACTTCCTGACCGGCTACTCGCGGCAGCGCGACTACCGTCGGCTGCTGGTGGCACCGGTGAGCCTGCGTGCCGGTCTGGCCCGGCTGATCGAGCGCGAGATCGAGCACGCGCGCGCCGGTCGTGGCGGCAAGGTAACCTTCAAGTTCAACTCGCTGGTCGATCCGGCGATGACCGATCTGCTCTATCGCGCATCGCAGGCCGGCGTCGATGTCGCATTGAACATTCGCGGCATCTGTTGCCTGCGCCCGGGCGTGCCGGGCCTGAGTGAGCGCATCACGGTGCGCAGCATCATCGGCCGGTATCTCGAGCACAGCCGCATTTACGCGTTCGACAACGCCGGCGAGCCCGAGATCTTCATCGGCAGTGCCGACCTGATGCAACGCAATCTCGACCGACGCGTCGAGGCGTTGATCCCGCTGCGCGATCCGGCGCTGGTCGCACATGTCCGGCGGCTGCTCGACGTGTACCAACGCGATACCGAACGGGCGCGCGAGCTGCACAGTGATGGGCACTACGAGCGGGTCGCGCAGCGCGAGCATGCCGAGCGACTCGACAGCCATGAATCCATCGCGTATGCCAGCGGCACAGGATCACGGTGAGGCGCACATGAACCGGAGTATCGCGGAGCGCATCGGAATCTGGCTGGGCATCATCGCCCTCGCCGTATTGCTCATCGACCGAATGCTGGTCGTGGTCGGCTTCTTTGCGTCGACGCTCCTGATGTTTGCCAGCGCCTGGTTGATTGCGCTGGTGCTCGAACCCATCGTGCGCCGGATCACTGCCGTGCCCCTACCAATGATGCCGCGCCAGGCGGCGGCTCCGCTGCATGTACCGCGCCTCGTCGCCGTGCTGGTGATCTACGCCACCTTGCTGGGCGTGCTGGTGATTGCCGGGGTCTCGCTGGTGCCGGTGCTCACGATGCAGCTCGCGACGATCGCTGCCGGATTGCCCGAGACGGGCAACACGCTCACCGGCTGGATCCGCGGCCTTGAGTCCGAATTGGCACGGTTGGGTGGCCCGGTCGTCATCGGCGAGGTGATTCAACCCGAGTCGATCGCACAACAGATCGCCGCATTCGGCTCGGCGGTTGTCCAGCAGTCGCTCGGCCTCGTCGGCAGCCTGGCAGCACTGGTCTTCAATATCTTCATCGTGTTGATCCTGAGCTTTTACATGACCGCCGACGGCGGGCGCATCACCGCACAGATCGTCCGTGTCCTGCCCCATGCGTGGCGCGATGAAGTCGAGGCGCTGTTTGCGATCGTTGATCGGACCTTTGGCGGGTTTCTGCGGGCGCAATTGCTCAACTCGCTGATCTATGCCGGTGCGACCGTGATCGCGATGGCATTGCTCGGGCTGGGCAACATCGCCTTCGCCGCGGTGATGTCGGCGGCGCTGGTCTTCATCCCGCTGGTCGGTGGGTATCTGGCGCTGATCGCCCCCGTGCTGATCGCACTCGTCGAGGCACCGGATCGCCTGCCGATGACGATCATCGTGTTGCTGGTGATCCAACAGATCCAGTTCAACGTTCTCACACCGCGCCTCGTGGGTCAGATCATCGGCTTGCACCCGCTGCTCGTCTTCGCTGCCTTGTTGATGGGTGGCACGCTGGCAGGTGGCTGGGGTATCCTGTTTGGCATCCCGATCGCCGGCGTGATCGCGTCCATCGCCCACTTCATCTACTTGCGTTCGGGCGCCGGGAACGGCGATGGAACACCGTTGCCGGTCCACGAGCCGACGACGCCCACGCGCCTCGTGTCGCCGGTTGCCGATGACATCCTGGTGGCAGCACCGCAGACACCGGATGTTCCGTCACCCTCACGCGAATCCTGAGCTGACACCTGTTCGTGGATATGCTTGCGGCTGTATGGCGACTGATCGGCGTACGCCACGTCATCGTGTCGATCTCGATGGTTTTGGGCGATTGCACAGGGGATTCGTGTGGATATCAGACACCTCCAGGCACACTGGGACCGTTTCGGTGAAACGGATCCCTTCTGGGCCATCCTGACCCATCCTTCCAAGAAAGGTGGCAAGTGGCAGATCGCCGAGTTCTTTGAGACTGGGCACAGCGAAATCGCTGCGGTCATGCGCTATCTCGCTGCGCTGCCGATACCACCAGGCCGCGAGCGCGTCCTCGATTTTGGCTGCGGCGTCGGCCGGCTGACACAGGCA
>CAIQIY010000678.1 GCA_903871975.1 uncultured Chloroflexota bacterium
CGCACCCTGACCCGTATTGCTCGACGTGTCGGCATGTGATACACTATCGACGGCGCCGGGATTCTCACTTCTCTCGGCGCCGCCTGCCCCAGCGATGCCCACCAGGCGCAGCGGCAACCACGTAGACGCACCGACACGACAGACGCCACCGGAGTTGTGCACCCCAGCGCTGCCGGCGATGCGCCACAGTGGTATACTGGCGCACCCAGCCAGCCAGCGCCGAGGATGCCGATGCCCGATCGCAAAAAACTCATCGAAGTCGCGTTGCCGCTCGAGGCGATCAATGTCGCCTCGGCGCGCGAGAAGTCGATCCGCCATGGCCATCCCAGTACGCTGCATCTGTGGTGGGCGCGCCGGCCGCTGGCGGCGGCGCGGGCGGTGATCTTCGCGCAACTGGTGGACGATCCGGCCACCTATGTGGCGACGCTGCGCTCCGATGCCGCGCTGACCCGCACGGCCACCCGCAGGCTCGCCGAGCGCACGGCGCTGTGGCACGAGCGGCACGCGGCGGCGGCAGTCGATGCGGCGGCGCCCGCGCCCGGCCCGCAACCGACGCTCGATGAGGTGCTGATCGACCTCGAGCGCCAACGGCTGTTCGGCATCATCGAGCGGCTCGTCTTGTGGGAGAACACCACCGACGAGACGGTGCTGCAGGCGGCGCGCGCCGAGATCTGGGCCAGCTGGCGCCGTGCCTGCGCCGACAACGCCGACCATCCGCGGGCGGCCGACCTGTTCGACCGCGCCCGCCTCCCCGCCTTCCACGATCCGTTCGCCGGCGGCGGTGCGCTGCCGCTCGAGGCGCAACGCCTCGGCCTCGCCAGCTTCGCCAGCGACCTCAACCCGGTCGCGGTGCTGATCAACAAGGCGATGATCGAGATCCCGCCCCGCTTCGCCGGCCGGCCACCGGTCAACCCGCCGGCGCGCCAGGCGCCAACGCTGCTCGCCCGCACCTGGCACGGCGCCCAGGGCCTCGCCGAAGACGTGCGCCACTATGGCCAGTGGATGCGCGACGAAGCCGAGCGGCGCATCGGCCACCTGTACCCCCGGGTGACGGTCACGGCCGCGATGGCGCAGGAACGGCCCGACCTGCAGCCCTACGTCGGCCAGGCGCTGACGGTCATCGCGTGGCTGTGGGCGCGCACCGTGAAGAGCCCCAACCCGGCCTTCGCCCGGATCGACGTGCCGCTGGCCTCGACGTTCATGCTGTCGACGAAGCCCGGCAAACAGGCCTACGTCGAGCCGGTGGTCGAACACGGTGGCTACCGCTTCACGGTGAAGCTGGGGACACCCGCGGACGCCGAGCGGGCGAAGCGTGGTACCAAGCTGGCGCGCGGCGCGAACTTCGAGTGCGTCATGTCGGGCGCGGTGATCAATGACCCCTACATCAAGGCCGAGAGCATGGCCGGGCGCATGGGCGCGCGGCTGATGGCGATCGTGGCGGAAGGCGCGCGTGGGCGGGTGTATCTCGCGCCGACGCCCGAACACGAGGCGATTGCGTCAAGCGCACAGCCGGCGTGGAAGCCGGATCAACAGATGAACCGGGACACGAGCAATCTGGTCAGCGGACGTGGCTACGGGGTCTTCTCGTGGGCCGACCTGTTCACCCTGCGCCAGCGGGTGGCGC
>CAIQIY010000679.1 GCA_903871975.1 uncultured Chloroflexota bacterium
AAACAGGAAGAACAGGAAGAAGAACAGCCCGAACGAGCTGATGTACGTCGTCCAGTCCCATACCGATGGGGTGTACGATCCCCACGACGACGGCAGGAAGTCGCGGTGTAGGCTGAGCACCACGATCACCCAGCGCTCGAACCACATGCCGATGTTGATACAGATCGAGATGAGGAACAGGATCGGGATGTTGGTTCGGAAGCGCTTGAACCACAACAGCTGCGGGATGACGATGTTGAAGATGATCAGCGCCCAATAGCTCCAGGCATACGGCCCGGCGGTACGATTGACGATCATGAAGTATTCGTAGATGTTGGCGCTGTACCAGGCGTAGAACATCTCGCTGACGTAGCCATACGCCACGACCAGGCCGCTCGCCAGCATCACCTGCCCCATCAGGTCGAAGTGCTTCATCGTGATCAGGCTGTGCAGGCCATACCAGCGGCGGATCGGCACCAGCAGGTTGATCACCATCGCAAAGCCACAGTAGACCGCACCAGCCACGAAGTAGGGCGGGAACACGGTGACGTGCCAGCCGGGCAGCTGCGATACCGCGAAGTCGAAGCTGATGATGCTGTGCACCGACAGCACCAGCGGCGTCGACAGCCCGGCCAGGATGAGCGATGCCATCTCGTAGCGGTTCCAGTCGCGCGCGCCACCGCGCCAACCGAGCGACAGCAGGCCATAGAAGCGCTTGACCCAGACGTTGGTCGCACGATCGCGCAGCGACGCGAGGTCGGGGATCAAGCCAACGAACCAGAACAGCACCGAGACGGTCGCATACGTCGAGACAGCGAAGACGTCCCATTCGAGCGGGCTGCGGAACTGCGGCCACATGCCGAGCGTGCCTGGATACGGCAGCAACCAGTAGTCGAGCCAGGGCCGCCCGGTGTGGATCAGCGGATAGATGCCGGCGCACGCGACAGCGAAGATCGTCATCGCCTCGGCTGCCCGGTTGATCGAGGTACGCCAGTCCTGGCGGAACAACAACAGGATCGCCGAGATCAGCGTGCCGGCGTGGCCGATACCGATCCACCACACGAAGTTGATGATGTCGAAGCCCCAGGCGACCGGGATGTTGATGCCCCAGATGCCGACACCGACGGTGAACAGGACCACCAGTGAGTAGAGATAGACCAACAAGCCGATGGCGGCGACGACGAACCCGATCGGCCAGCCGATGGGCGTCTTGCGCAGCGGCGTGAGCACGATGTCGCCGATCTTCGCCGTCACCGAGGCAAGCGTCTGCTTCGGCCCAAGGAAGGCGTCGGTCGTCTCGACGACCGCTGGTTGTGCTGGTTTGTCGATGGATGATTGCATGGGCACTCCGATCAGGCTTCGCCGCCGAGCTCGGCGTTCGGATTCGACAACTTCGCCAGGTAGCTCACACGCGGCCGAGTGTTGAGGATGTCGAGCGAGGTGTACTTGAGTGGCTCCTGCTTGAGAGCCGACACGCGCGCCGACGGGTCGTTGAGGTCACCAAACACGATCGCCTGGGTCGGGCAGGCCTGCTGGCAGGCGGTGACGATGCTGCCATCGACGATTGGTTGGCCGAGACGCTGCGAATCGATGCGGGCCTCGTTGATGCGCTGCACGCAGAAGGTGCACTTCTCCATCACACCGCGTGCACGCACCGTGACATCCGGGTTGCGCTGCAGCTTGAGCGATGGCGTGGTCTCGTCGACATACTGCAGGAAGTTGAAGCGCCGCACTTTGTAGGGGCAGTTGTTCGAGCAATACTTGGTGCCGACGCAGCGGTTGTAGACCATGTTGTTGAGGCCTAGATCG
>CAIQIY010000680.1 GCA_903871975.1 uncultured Chloroflexota bacterium
ACGCCGTCGTCGGCGATGGCTGCGGTGATGACGAATGGTTCGGCGACGCCGAGCTGGTCAGGCGTCGCCCGGGCGACCAGCGCGCGGACGGCGCGCCCGACCAGGATCGGGAACGCGAGGCGTGTGGCGAGTGCGCCGGCGGCCGGATCAAACGCCCACACCATCACCGTGCGGTCGTCGATGGTCCCACGCACGATCAACGGCTGGTCGTCGGCGCGCATCAGCACGTCGGCCCACGGTGGCACCTCGAGGTCAACGACACCGCCGAGGTCGGCGCTGTTGGCCAGGATGCCGCCGAACGGCTCGGCGGCGGTGACCGGGGCTGCGCCCGGTGCGACGCTGCCGCCGACGGCGAGCAGGCTGCTGCCGGCTGGTGGATTGACCACCAGAATGGTACCTGCATCGGGCCAGGCGGCGGGCAGCCAACCGTCGTAGACCACCAGCGCGCTGCCGGTGAGCGGTGTGTCATCGGCCGGTGCCACCGCCCGCACCGTCAGGCCGGGCACGGCCGCCAGTGCCCGCAGCATCACCTCGGGGCGCGCCGATACCAGCACCACCTCGAGCGCCGCCGGCGCGCCGATGCGGGCATACGCCACGTCATCGGCCGGCAGGGCATCGGCACCATCGAGGCTCAGGCTCAACGTCGCCGCCGTCGACTGCACGGTCCACACCAGATCCGTGGCACTGCGTGGCGCGATGCCGAGGTTTTCGCGCCGCAGCGCCACACCATCGGCCGAGAGCTGGGCCACGGTCGCCAATGGCCGATCATCATCGTTGACGATGTGGGCAAACACCGACACCTCGGCGGCGCCGCGCCGCACGGCAAACTGCGTGATCGCGCGGTTGCCAGGATCGCCACCGATCGCTTCCCAGCGCAATGGCACGCCGACGCGCGTCGGCACCGGGGTCGCACCGCCGTCGCTGAACACCACGATCTCGCGCGCGTAGCCCGCGGCCAGCGCCGCCTCGGCCAGCGCCAGCGCAGCCGTCAGGTCGCAGCCTGCCCCGCCGGCCTCGATCGTCGCGAGCGCCGCGAGGATCGCGTCACCGGCGGCGCCGTCGGCGACGATGCGCGGCACCGCACCGGCGGCGATGACCGTCACGCGGTCGGCGGCACTGGTCGAGCGCACCAGATCGGCGGCCCGGCGACGCGCTTCGGCGATGCGGCTGGCGACGCCATCGCGGGCTGCCATGCTGGCCGAGGTGTCGATGACGAGCGCGAGGTGGCGCGCCGGCGCCTGGCTCCAGCCGGCGAACACCGGTTGCGCCAGTGCCAGCGCGATCGCCGCGGCGATCAGCAGATGCAGCAACAGGCGCCACCAGCGCGGCCAGCGCACGCGCCGGTCGCGGGGCTGTGGTGGTGCGATGCGGCGCCACAACGCCAGGCTGGCGACGACCATGCGACGCCGGCGTTCGCGCAACAGGTGCAGCACGAGGATCAGCGGGACGGCCGCCAGCGCCAGCAGGCCGAACGGCACCAGCAGGCTCATGGCCACCATCCGATCAGTGGTTCGTGTGCTCTCATCCGAGCACCCGACGCGCCCGCAGATACGGCACCACTTGCTGCTCGATCGGCCAATCACTCATGACCCGGGCGTACGTGGCGCCGCGTGCGGCGCATGTGGCGACGAGCTGGTTCTGCCAGCGCGCGAGCGCACGGCGGTACGCCGCTGCCGCCTCGTCGTCGATGACCAGCGCGAGCCGCCCGCCCTGCTCGCTGTCCTCGAGCTCGACGCTCCCCAGTGCCGGCGGGATGAGTTCGTCGGGGGCCAGCAGATGGATGACGACCACGCGCCAGGTCGGCAGCGCCAGTGCGCGCAACCCGTCGGCCAGATCATCGGACGAGAGCAGGTCGGAGATGATCACCAGGATGCCGCCGTCGCGGTGGCGCGCCGCCAGCCGCGTGAGCGCGTCGCCGAGCGACGAGCTGCCGCCGGCGCTCGCCAGCCCTTCGATGCTGCGCACCATCTCGACGAGCCGGACCTTGCCCTGAGCCGGGCCGAAGACGGCGTGCAGCGATTCGTCGAAGGCGCTGATGCGCAGTCGGTCGTGACGCGTGAGCGCCAGATAGCCGAGCGCCGCCGTCAGCCGCTGCGCCGCATCGTGCTTGGATGGCCGGCCGGTGCCCATCGAGCGCGAGCGGTCGTACAACAGATGCACGTTGATATCTTGCTCGATCTCGCCCAGCTTGACATACAGCACATTCTGGTGGGCATAGGCATTCCAGTCGATCGAGCGAATGTCGTCGCCCGGGCTATAGCGGCGATGGTCGTCGAAGATCGACGTCGGCACCAGGCGCACGCTGGGATGCTCGCCCACGATCGAACGACCGCGCAGGCGCCGCGGCGCCAGCAGGCTCACGCGATCGAGCCGGCGCAACAGCGCCTCGTCGAACAGCGGCGGTGGGGCATCGACACGGGCCTTACGGCCGAAAATACTCCTGAACCACATCCCGTTCCTCCAACGGTACGCGCAACGGATCGGCGCCGGCATCGACGAGGTCGCCAACCTGGCCACCTGCGGTCACGCCGGGCGCGCTGGTATCGGCCGCGTCACCCGGCTCGGCTGGCCCTTCGGCGGGGAGTGTGCCATCGCCCGCCTCGAGTTCGAGCGGCTGCCCCGGGACACCCAGGCGTTCGGGTGGTGCCGGGCGCTGTTCGCCGGGGGTCGCGCCACCGTTGCCGGCACCACTGCCCGGTGCCGTGCTCTGGCCCGGCGCACCGGCATCGGCTTGGCCCGGCTGCAGCCCATCGAGCATGTCGGCCAGGCGTTCGAGGCCCTCGGCGGCGCTCGGCCCACCCGCCTCGATCTGGTCGGCGCTGCGCCGCACGTCCTCGGCGCGGGCCGGATCCACCGGTGCGATGTCGCGGCGTGCATCGCGCAATGCCTGCGCCAACTCCAGCCGCGAGGCATCGGACAACTCGCTGGCCCGGTCGGCGAGATCGCGCAGTTGTTGCGCCGCGCCGGCCGGATCACCGGCATCGAGCGCTTCGGCGGCGGGGCGAGTGACTCCTAGATCG
>CAIQIY010000681.1 GCA_903871975.1 uncultured Chloroflexota bacterium
CGCGCCACTGCCGGCACCGATCGCGCGCATGATGCCGATCTGCCGCACCTGCTGCATCAACAGCGCATCGATGGTATTGCTGATGAGAAACACGCTGACGCCCAGCGCCAGCAGCCCCATGGTGGTGAGCAGTGCGATGACGGTGGGCAGGATGACCTCGGCCGGGTGTTGCAGCGGCGTCGGAACATCGATGGCGACCACGTCGCGCCCGCCGCGTCGGATCACCTGCTCGACCGCGCCGGCGACCTCGCGGATGTGGTCGGCGTCGGCACGCTGCTCGGCGACGACGATGGCGAGCTGATTCGCGGCATCCGGCCCGCCGAGCCACGCCATCGTGTCGGCGGTGACGTAGCCGAATGCCCGGCCGGCGATCGGCGCCGGTGGCAGGCTCAGATCGTGTGCGAGCGTCGTCAGCGTCAGGCGTCGCACCTCCTGCCCGTGGATCTGCAGCTCGATCGCGTCGCCCAGCCGGGCGCCGGTCCTGGCGAGCGATGCACGCTCCAGCGCCAGCGCCCGGTCGGCCAGCGGCCATGGGCCACGCCACGGCGTCAGCACGCCGATGCGGAGTTGCCCATCGTCGGGGATCACCCGCACGGTCGCATCGTCCCACGCGCCCCCCGGGAGCCGCAGGCGCAGGCGCACCGTGCGCACGCCTTCGGCCTCGGCGACCCCGGCGACACGCCGCGCGGCGTCTTCGAGCGTGTCATCGAACGGCGCGGTGCTGATGGTCGCACTCGCCGGGTTGGTGGCGAGGTAACTGCGGCGCAGTTCGCCCAGCACGATGTCGCGCGTGGCCAGCACCGTACCGAAGGCGATCACGCCGATGGCGATCGAGCCGATCACCAGGCCGCTGCGTACCGGGTCGGCCATCAGGATGCGCAGCATGTTACGCCAGCGTGGTTGCATCGGCTGCTCCTGTGCTGCTGCGGTGGCCAGCGAGAAATCCGGCGACGTGTGCGCTGCTGTCGAGCGGGGGCAATGCATCACCACCGAGGACATTGCCGGCGATGGCGCGCATCATGATCGGCCCGAGCAACGCCATCAGCAACTGCAGCGGCGGGCCCGGCCGGAGCTCACCGCTGGCCTGGTAGCGCGCCAGAATGCCGGCGACGCCGTGCGCGACACGCATCGGGTATTGCACGACGTCGGCCAGCTCGGGTTGGCGCGGCAGCTCGCTGAGCAGCGCGGCGATCACCCGGCCACGTGTGTGCGCCTGGTGGGCAAACACATCGACGATGCGCGTCAGATCGGCCGCCAGGTCGCCGGTGTGCTGGATGGCGCCTGCCCCTAGTCGCTCGGCTTCGCGCGCCGCCGCTGCCAACAGGATCGCCTTCTTGCTGCCGTACCGTCGGAACAATGTCACGCCGTTGATGCCCGCGGCGTGCGCGATCTGTTGTGTGCTCGCGCCGCGGTAGCCGTGCTCGGCGATCACCCGCAACGCCGCATCCAGAATCTGTTCGTCAGGGATCACACGCCGCATTCGTTCCTCCGCCACACTCGCCAGGTCATCGGCCCGCAGCATACCATATGGTGCTCTGGAATGCAAGCAATTACTTGCATACATTTCCAGCAAACCGAGGGCACCTGCGTTGTACGGTGGCGGCGGCACTATGGTATGATCACAGGCATAGCCGGAGCGACGTCGCCCGGCCGAAGCCAGCAGGAGCGGACGATGGCCAGAACCATCCGTGTCGGAATCGCCGGGTTCGACCATTTCTTTGCGTCGTTGGGGGCACTGCAGGAACTTCAGCGCGCGGCCGACGTACAGGTCGTGATCATGGCGCACCACGATCTCGAGCGGCTCGCACCACTGGCAGCCGAGACCGGCGCGCAGATCACCACCGACTATCACGCCGTCGTCGCCGCCGACATCGACTTGCTGATCACCGGATGCCCGACCAACCAGAACCCGGCGCTGCTGATCGCCGGTGCCGAGCGTGGCCTGGCATTGCTCAGCGTCAAGGCGTTCGCGATGGACCTGGCGAGCGCCGATGCGGTTGGCGCTGCTGTGGCGCGCGCCGGCGTGCCGTTCATGTGCTTCGATGCGACCTGGCGCTTCAGCCCGATGTATCGCGCCGTGCGCGATGCGCTGGCCGATGGGACG
>CAIQIY010000682.1 GCA_903871975.1 uncultured Chloroflexota bacterium
CGGCCCATGGTGTTCGCAATCGACTGCAAAGCCGCCTGCCACCCGGTGCACGTGCACCACGCGGTCGCGGCACAAGTGCGCCGGCGCACGCGCCACACGCCGCTCCAGCAGGCGCGCCGCCTCTTCGTCTGGCAGATGCTCGACATCCTCCTGGTTCACCAGATGCTGGCGCCAGCCCGACTTGCCGCCGAGATGCTCGTACACCATCACGAAATCGAGCTGCTTGCCGAGTGCGTAGGTTGCCGCCGCCAGCGCTGACGCGCCGCCACCGATGATGATCAGATCAACCACAGGATCTCCTTTCCGATGATCGCGACGGAATCGTACCGGATCAACGCCCGCATGGCATTGGCGCGCTCGAATGCCGCCGGATCGCTCGCGGCACTCCGGCGCATGCTGGCCGTCATCTGCTCTCGTCGTGGGCTGCCATCCCGTCGCTCAGGCCGAGCCGTGCGCCGGTGAGCGCGCCTGGTCCGTGGGCCAGTGGCGCCGATGCCATCATCACCGCATCGGCACCGGCCATCACCGCCTTGACGGCATATGCATCCCACCGCTCAGAGCCAGCGACGCCGCGATGCGTCCCGCCAGGATGGCGACCCAGCGCAACGGTAACCGCAGGTCGTCGCTGGTGCTCAGGCACACGTTTGGCACCACCTCGAACGCCCCGACGTCGAGATCTGGCTGATGGCAGCGATTGGACACCACCAGGCCACGTGCCCCGGCACCGATCAGCTGCCGGCACAGGTGTGGCAGCGACGTGTGATACGGCCCGAGCTTGACGGTCACCGGGACCGTGACTCGTGCGGTGACGGCCGCGACCAGCTCGACCAGGCGACGCTCCAGCTCGGTCGCGCCGACGGCTGGGCCCGTCGGGAAGTGCCAGCGCCGCGGCGCCCACTCGCTCGCTCAGCCGGGCGTATTCGATCCAGCCGCCCACCGTGCTGCCGTTGAGGCTGCCGATCACTGGAATATCGACCGCCGCGACGGCAGCGGCGACGTGTTCGACGTAGGCGTCTGGCCCAACATGGTCGTGCGCCAGATCGGGACCATACGTCAGCGCCTCCACATGGGTGCGCGCGCCACGTTCACGGAAGTGATGCAGCGCACGGCTCGCATGCCTGCGTTGTTCCTCGAACAGCGAGTACAGCACGATCGCGCCGGCACCAGCATCAGCCAGGCGGAAAGCACCAGCGATGCATGTTGAGAGCGGCGACGACGCCACGACCAGCGGTGCGTCGAGCTCAAGCCCGAGATAGGTCGTCCGCAGATCCACCATTGGTCACCCCCATGCATCCGTCTCTGCGGCGAGTATCGCGCGACGGCCGGGCCACGGTGGTGAAGAAGGCTCCGGTTTCGGGTTATGATGTGACCAGCGTCAGTGACCAACGATGAGGCATGGATGGACCTGAACGAGTACCAGCGGGCTGCGCTGCGCACCGCTGCCGCAGTCGGCACCGAGGCACGCCTGCTCAATGCGATCCTCGGCCTGGCCGGCGAGACCGGCGAGGTCGCCGAGTTGCTGAAGAAGCACCAGTTTCATGGCCACACGCTCGATCGCCAGCGCGTCCTCGACGAGCTCGGCGATGTCTTGTGGTACATCGCGCTCGCCGCTGATGCCCTCGACAGCACACTCGAAGAGATTGGCCAACGGAACGTCGCCAAACTGCTGCGCCGCTACCCGATGGGGTTCTCGGAACAGGCGAGCCGTGAACGCCCGGCTTCGCCAGATGATGCAGACACACGATGATGGGAATACCGCTGCGGATTGGTGGTGCTGTGGTGGGCGATAGTGGACTCGAACCACTGGCCTCATCCGTGTGAAGGATGCGCTCTAACCAACTGAGCTAATCGCCCTTGAGCCCCAATGTAGCACAGCTCGGCGAAATGCGCAAGTGGGCCCGGGCCACTGAGCCACTCTTGTGCCGCCATCGTCGTGTGACGCACCACGGCGGCTCACGCCGGTGTTGCGCCGACCCACTGGCGCGTGCAGGCGCAACGAACCTGGCCGCTCACGTGCCGCCGCTGTCGACCGCTGGCGCTTCCGGCTCTGACGTTGCATCAGCCCTGCCCCCACGACTCACAATCTTGACATCCAGCGCCGCACCGTGATACAGTCGCAGGTACGCGCGTCAGGCCGCACCAACGCCGCCGAAGTGTTTCGCCCGCCCGCGGGGTGTCGGGGCGGGCGACGAGGGGTACACGGAGAACATCGCGCTGCGGTGTACGCGCACGGCCGTGCTCTGAGGGGCCGTGCAAACACCGCCGGGGTCAGATGGTTCCGGGCCGCCGATCCGGCCAGCAGTGGCAGTGATGCCGATGCTGTGATGTCGCACACCAGACATCGTAAGGAGCAGAGTCCATGAGAGAGCAGACGATCAAGCGCAGCGCCGTGCCGTTGCTGCTCGCGCTGCTGGTTCCGGTGCTCGCCGCATGTGGCGGCGCAGCCCCAGCCGAACCGCAGGTCATCCGCGAGACCGTCGTCGTCGTCGAGACAGCCGCCCCAATCCGCGAGACCGTCGTCGTCGTCGAGACGGCCGCCCCGGCGCCGACTGCCGAGCCGGCGCAGGCGACCGACACCTCATTCACGACGCCACACCCGATTCTCGGCGACCTGCGCGTTCGGCAGGCGATCGCCTACTGCACCAATCGCCCCGAGCTGATCAAGTCGGTGTACGGCTTCCTGTCCGACGAGCAGCAGCAGACGCTGTTGATGGACACCTTCCTGCCCCAGGGCCACTGGGCACTGGCACCGCAGGAGTCGCTCACCACCTATCCGTTTGACGCCGAGAAGGGCAATGCGCTGCTGACCGAGGCCGGCTGGCTGGGCGAGCCCGGCGCGGTGCGCGCCAACGAGGCCGGCTCGCCGCTGTTCCTCGAGTTCACCACCACCAATGCCCAGTTCCGCCAGACCTGGGCGTCGGTCCTTGAGCAGCAGCTGCTGAACAACTGTGGTATCCAGATCAGCCGCAAGCATGCGCCCGCCTCGTGGTGGTTCGGTGACACCACTGGCCTGTCGCGGCGCGACTTTGAGCTCGGCGCGTTTGCCTGGGTTGGTCAGATCGATCCGGGTGGCGTGTCGCTGTACGCCTGCAACCAGATCCCATTCCCGTCGAACAACTGGGAAGGCCAGAACTCGATGGGCTGGTGCAACGAGGCGGCCAGCAAGGCGATCATCGCCGCCAACAACACGCTGAACCGCGAAGAGCGCATCAAGCAGTACGCCATCGTTCAGCAGGAGTTCACCAAGGATATGGTGAGCCTGCCGTTGTTCAACCGCCTCGAGGCCGCGGCTGCCACCAACAATCTCGAGAACTTCCGCCCCGACTCGACCGAGTACGTCACGGCGAATGCGGCCGAGTGGAAGCTGAAGGACGGCGGCACCAGCCTGGTGATGGGGTTCACCCAGGAGCCCGCCTCGCTGTTCGGCCTGGTCGAGAGCGCGGCCGTCACCGCGATGATCGGCGAATTCCTCGGCCAGAGCGCGACGTCGTACAGCTACGACTATCAGCCGGTGCTGCTCAAGAGCCTGCCGACCATCGACAATGGCGAGGCCACCAATGCCGAGGTCGAGGTCAAGGCTGGCGACAAGGTGTGGAACACGGCCGGCGAGGCTGTTGAGCTCGCACCGGGCGTCGAAGTCGCCACCTCGACCGGCGAGACGGTCGTCTACGAGAGCGGCACGCTGAAGCTGAATCAGCTGACGACCAACTTCTCGTGGATCGATGGCATCACGTGGCAGGATGGCGAGCCGCTGAAGAAGGCCGACATGGAGCTGGCCTACGCCATCGACTGCAATCCCGACTCGGGAGCAACCAGCCTGGTGGTGTGCAATTCGTTCCAGAATGTGAGCTTCACCAGCGACACGGCATACACCATCACCTACCTGCCGGGCGCGCAGTGGCCCGAGTATTTCGCCATCGGCATCGGCGCCTATCCGTCGCACCTGGTGCTGTCGGACGGCCGCAAGCTGGCCGATGTGCCGGCTGCCGAGTGGGCCACCCTGCCGGAGATCGCCGAGAAGCCCCTGAGCATCGGGCCGTACGTGATCGACAGCTGGGAAAAGGGCCAGCGCATGGTCCTCAAGGCCAACCCGAACTACGTCAAGGGTGAGCCGGCGGTGAAGGAGATCACCATCAAGTTCATCGCCGATAGCCAGCAGGCTGTCTCGCAGCTGCTCACCGGCGATGTCGACATCCTCGACGCCACCACGCTCGGCGCGGGCGCCGAAGTCGAGACGGTGCTGAAGGCTGCGGCCGAAGGCAAGGTGCAGGCGACCGTCGTCGCCAGCGCCACCTGGGAGCACGTCGACTTCAATCTCTTCGTCCGCTGATCTCCGGATGCGTCTGCAGACACCTGATCAGAGCCAGGTGTCTGCGCCGCATCATTCGATCCTCCCTGTGGTACCCGGTTCCATCCGAGCGATGCGCAGCAGCGCGGGAGTCCGCTCATGACGGCATTTTTGATCCGGCGCATCGCCCAGATGGTCATCGTCATCCTGCTCTCGTCGGTCGTCTCGTATGCGCTGCTGAACATCGCACCGGGCGGCCCGCTCACGTTCCTGCGCGAGATGAACAATAGCGGCCGGACGCGTGTGACAGCCGAGGATATTGCCCGGATCAAGGCGCGCTTCGAGCTCGACCTCGATCTTCACATTCGCTTCTCGCGCTGGCTGATTGGCGTCCCCGATGGCCCGCTGGTCATCGGCGGTCAGACGTACTTCGCTGATTGGGTCGTCGGCTGCAAGATTCCTGGCCAGGTGCGCTTGCGCTACCCCGATGGCACGACCGAGATCATCGAAGAGGGGTGCGCACTGCCGTTGACGCTGCAGGATCTGGTCGATGGGCCACCACGGCGCGACAGCCGCGGCATTCTGTTCGGCGACTTTGGCTTGTCGCAGGCGATTCTGCGTGATCGGCCGATCACGGTGTTGATCGAAAGCCGGTTGCCGTATACGCTCGCCTTGATGGGTGCCTCGACACTGCTCTCCATCCTGATCGGTGTACCGATCGGCGTCTACTCGGCCGTGCGTCAGTACTCGCGCTTTGATTACACCATGACGACCGTTGCGTTCCTCGGCGCATCGCTGCCGACATTCTTCGTCGGCATCATGGCCATCCTGGTCTTCGCCATCGGCGCGAAAGGCGCAGGCTTACCGTATCTGCCCCCGGGCGACGCATCAGCGGCACGTGATTATGTCGTTCCATGGCTCGGCAAGATCACCAAAGAGAGTCCGCTGGATTATCTGTTGCACTTCATCATGCCATGTGGCATTTTGGTCTTCACCAGCGTCGCTGGCTGGAGCCGTTTTGTTCGTGCCAGCATGCTCGATGTGATGAAGCAGGATTACGTGCGGACGGCACGGGCAAAGGGTGTTCGTGAGCGCATCGTCATCCTGAAGCATGCATTGCGCAACGCACTCATCCCGTTCATCACCTTGCTGGCCGGCACGTTGCCGGGCCTGTTCGCCGGGGCGATCATCACCGAGACGATCTTCAACTGGCCGGGCATGGGGCGGTTGTTGATCGATGCGTTGGGCCGTTTCGACTATACCGTCGCGATGGCAGTGTTGTATGTGACGATCGTCCTGACGATGATCGGCTACCTGCTCTCGGATGTGCTGTACACGCTGGTGGATCCGCGCATCCGGCTGAATTGACACGGTTTCGGCTGGCAGATGGTAGTCGCCATCTCGCAGCACGACGTTGCTCGACGACGCGTGGCACCCAACCGATTGTGTGCAACGCAACCGACCGAATGGAAACGGGCATGACGACACAGGCGATTGTCGCGGAACGACCGGCAGAGCGGCCGGTGGAGAGTCAGTGGTCGATCGTCCGTCGGCGCTTCCTGCGCCACCGGATGGCGGTCTCGAGTCTGATCCTGCTGGTGGTGCTATTCGGCGCCTCGTTGCTGGCGCCGTGGATCGCACCGTTTCCGCGCGATGCGATCGATCTGAACGCGCAGTTTCTGGCGCCGATGTCGCGCAACCCGATCAGTGGGGCGCTGCACATCCTCGGCACCGATCACATCGGCCGCGATCTGTTCACCCGCGTGCTGTACTCGGCGCGCATCTCGCTGATGCTGGCGGTGCTGGTCGCGACGCTCACATCGGCGATTGGTGCCGTCATGGGGCTGCTGGCCGGCTACTATCTCGGATGGGTCGACACCCTGATCACACGCTCGCTCGAGTTCATCTCGACGTTCCCCTTCCTCACGATTCTGCTCATTCTCACCTCGTTGTTGTTGCAAAGCCCCGACCTGATCCCGATTCCCGGTGCATTCGTCGCGCTGATCCAGTACGGCACCGGTGTCCCTGGCGACGAAGCGACATCGTTGGCATTGATCGTGCTGGCATTGGCCGTTTTGTCGTGGACGGGCACAGCGCGGCTGATGCGGGGCATGGTGTTGTCGGTCCGTGAACAACCGTTCATCGAATCGGCACGGGCGTTGGGTGCATCGAACCGACGAATCATCGTGCGACACGTGTTGCCCAACTCGTTGCCGCCGTTGATCGTCGACTACACCCTCGCGATCAATGGCGTGTTGGTCCTCGAATCGGCACTCAGCTTCCTCGGCTATGGCGTGCAGGATCCGACGCCGACCTGGGGCAATATCCTGGCGATCGCCGAGAGCAACATGCTCAACCACCCCTGGATGCCGCTGGTTCCCGGCATCCCGCTGGTGATCGCAGCGCTGGCCGTCAACTTCGTCGGCGATGGCGTCCGCGATGCATTCGACCCACGCTCGGTCCTTGGTGGTGCAGGAGCGACCGAATGATGCGCACGGCACTGCACGCGCCAGGCTGGTCGCTGGTATGATGGTCATGATACGCCTGCTGCGACGGCGCGCCGGTATTCGGCCCGACCGCAGCAGCACCGATGGGTGGCACTGATGACAGGCACGACACCAGATGATGCCGCTGCACCACCATTGCTGGACGTGCGCGGGCTGAAGACCCATTTCTTCACCGAGGAGGGCGTCGTCCAGGCGGTCGATGGCGTCGATCTCGAGTTGCGCCGTGGCGAGACGCTCGGGCTGGTGGGCGAGAGCGGCTCGGGCAAGAGCGTGACATCACTCTCGATCATGCGCCTGATCAGTTATCCCGGGCGCATCGTCGAGGGGTCGGTCCATTTCGATGGCCAGGATCTGGCCAACCTCGACGACGAGGCGATGCGCCAGATTCGCGGCAATCGCATCTCGATGATCTTCCAGCAACCCACGACCTGTCTCAATCCGGTGTTCCGCGTCGGCGAGCAGATCATCGAGGCGCTGCAGATTCACCGTTCGCTGACGCGCGAGGCCGCGCGCACGCGGTGTCGTGAGCTGATGACGCTCGTCGGTTTGCCCGACCCCGAGCGCCGCATGGCCCAATACCCCCACGAGCTGTCGGGTGGCCAATGCCAGCGCGTGATGATCGCGATGGCACTGGCATGTGATCCAGAGCTGTTGATCGCCGACGAGCCGACGACGGCACTCGACGTGACCATTCAGGCCCAGATCCTCGACCTGATGCGCGGACTACGCGAGCAGATCCAGACGGCGATCATCCTCATCACCCACGACCTCGGCGTCGTCGCCGAGATGGCCGATCGCATCGCGGTCATGTATGCCGGGCAAATTGTCGAGACTGCCGACGTACACACGCTGTTCCGTGATCCCCAGCACCCGTACACCCAGGGGCTGCTGGCGTCCATTCCGATGCCCGGGGATGTCCGCGACGAACTCGCCGCCATCCCCGGCACGGTACCGAGCCTGATCTCGCCTCCGGTCGGTTGTCGCTTCGCCGACCGCTGTGCCCGGCGCATGCCGCGCTGTGACGAAGCGCCACCGATGATCAGCCTCGCCGCGGATCGCAAGGTCCGCTGCTGGCTCCATGATGCCCATGAGCACTGAACGGCCCCTCATCGAGGTTCGCGATCTCGTCAAGCACTTTCCGGTGCGCGGTGGTGTCCTGCGCCGCACCGTTGCACAGGTCAAGGCAGTCGATGGCGTGAGTTTCGACATTCGGCGCGGCGAGACGCTCGGCCTGGTGGGCGAGAGTGGCTGCGGCAAGACGACGACCGGCCGGGCGATCCTGCGCCTCGAGCAGGCAACTGCCGGGTCGGTGACGTTCGATGGCACCGATGTGCTGCGCGCACCGGCGCGTACCATCAAGGCGTTGCGGCGCGACATGCAGATCGTCTTTCAGGATCCCTATGCGTCGCTGGATCCGCGCATCACCATCGGCGAGAGCATCGCCGAAGGGCTCGAGATCCACCGCATCGGCACGCGTGCGACGCGGGTCGACATGGTGCGCGAGGTGCTCGGCAAAGTCGGCCTGCACCCGTCGAGCATGGCGCGCTTCCCCCACGAGTTCTCGGGTGGTCAGCGGCAGCGCATCGGCATCGCGCGTGCCTTGGTGCTCAATCCCAAGCTGATCGTGTGCGATGAACCAGTCTCGGCGCTCGATGTCTCGATTCAGTCGCAGGTGCTCAACCTGCTGCGTGCCTTGCAGGCCGAATTCGGCCTGACGTACCTGTTCATCGCACACAACCTGAGCGTCGTCGAACACATCAGCAACCGCGTCGGCGTGATGTATCTGGGGAAGCTGGTCGAACTCGCCGACCGGCGCGAGCTGTTCCGCCGGCCGCGCCATCCGTATACTCGCGCGTTGATCTCGGCCATCCCGGTCGCCAATCCCGAACACCGCCGCGAACGGATCATCCTGCAAGGTGATGTGCCGAGCCCGATCAATCCACCGGGCGGCTGCCGCTTCCATCCGCGCTGCTGGATGGCACAAGAAATCTGCCGTACCGTCGAGCCGGCGTTCACGCAACGCGCGCCGGGGCACTGGTCGGCCTGCCATTTCGCCGATGACGTGACATAGGTGTCCGAGACGAGGAAGGAGCACGCATGGCCACTTCGCCGCTACTCAGTGTTGAGCACCTCGAGGTGCAATTCAAGACGCAGGACGGAATCGTGCGCGCGGTGAACGATGTCTCGTTCCACGTCGATCGTGGCGAGACGCTCGGCATCGTCGGCGAGAGCGGTTCCGGCAAGAGCGTGACGGCGATGTCGCTGATGCGCTTGATTCCCAATCCGCCCGGCAAGATCGCGGGCGGCCGCGTGATGTTCGATGGCGAGGATCTGCTGCAGCTCTCCGAGCCCTCCATGCGCCACATTCGTGGCAATCGGATCGCGATGATCTTTCAGGACCCGATGACGTCGCTGAATCCGGTGTTGACGATCGGGCGCCAGATCACCGAGTCGCTCGAGTTGCACCTGAAATTGTCCCACCGTGAGGCCCGCCGTCGCGCTGTCGAATTGCTGCAGATGGTCGGCATTCCCAGCGCCGACCGCCGGCTCGATGACTATCCGCACCAGTTCTCGGGTGGCATGCGCCAGCGTGTGATGATCGCGATGGGGCTGTCGTGCAACCCCGAGCTGCTGATCGCCGATGAGCCGACCACGGCCCTCGATGTCACCATACAGGCGCAGATCCTGGAACTGATCAAGCGGCTGCAGCAAGAGCTCGGGACGGCGGTGATCATCATCACCCACGATCTCGGTGTCGTCGCCGGCATGGCCGATCGTGTTCAGGTGATGTATGCCGGTCGCATCGTCGAAGAGGGGCTGACGAGCGAGATCTTCGCGCAACCACGCATGCCATACACGATTGGCCTGCTGCGCTCGATTCCGCGACTCGACGACGAACAGGGGCGCAAACTCAACCCTATTCGGGGGCTTCCACCAGATCTGATCAATCTGCCGCAGATCTGCCCATTCAGCCCGCGTTGTGATTACTTCCAGGCGGGTCAGTGCGATGCACAGGTGCCACCGTTGCGCGACGTAGCGCCCGATCATCGGGCGGCGTGTCTGTTCGATATCACGCTGCAGACACCGGTCACCGCCGGTGATCCGGTCTCGGCGTGAGTCGCAACTCGATCGATTCGTGGCGAACTGACCGCACGGTGTGCGGCGAAGCGACAGAGGAGCACTGATGACAGCGACGACGAGTTCGGGCGGCGATGCCCTGATCCAGGTCCAGAACCTCAAGATGCACTTTCCGGTGACGAAGGGCATCATCCTCAAGCGTACCGTCGGTGCGGTGAAGGCAGTCGATGGGTTGAACTTCTCGATCCGCAAGGGCGAGACGCTGGGCCTGGTCGGCGAGAGCGGCTGTGGCAAATCGACGACTGGCCGGGCGATTCTGCAGCTGCACCGGCCCACCGATGGCGAGGTCTTGTTTCGCGACAGCGATGGTGGCACGGTCCATGATCTGACGAAGCTCAACGGCGAAGCCTTGCGCCGCATGCGCCGCAAGGTGCAGATGATCTTCCAGGACCCGTACGCGTCGCTCAATCCGCGCATGACGGTCGGCGACATCATCGGTGAGCCGATCGCCGTCCACGGGTTGCGGCAGGGCAAGGCAGCGATCCGCGAGCGGGTGCAGGAGCTGCTGTCGCTGGTGGGCCTGAACCCGTACTTCGTCAACCGCTATCCGCACGAGTTCTCGGGCGGTCAGCGGCAGCGCATCGGCATCGCCCGCGCGCTGGCCGTCGAGCCGGAGTTCGTGGTGTGCGATGAGCCGGTCTCGGCGCTCGATGTGTCGATCCAGGCGCAGGTGATCAACCTGCTGGAGGATCTGCAGGATCGGCTGGGGCTGACCTATCTGTTCATCGCGCACGGCCTGGCGGTCGTCAAGCACATCAGCGACCGGGTGGCGGTGATGTATCTGGGGAAGATTGCGGAGCTAGCGAAGACGGAGGAGCTGTTCACGGCGCCGAAGCACCCGTACACGGAGGCGTTGATGTCGGCGGTGCCGGTGCCGGACCCGGACTACACGGTGGAGCGGATTCTGTTGGAAG